>CAYUFO010000028.1:1110-12754 GCA_964443985.1 uncultured archaeon
TTATCGAAAGGGAAAGGTCGGTGCCGGCGTCGGTGGTGATGCGGACATCGTTTATGCCGGAAAGTATCGAGGCGATGCGAGTGGTGAGGGCGGCGACTTCGCCGTAGTCGGCAGAAAGGCCGCCCGAGGGCAGCATGGCGCGTGTGACGCCGGGCATGCTGGCAAGGCGGACCCCGGCATCGGTGGCGGCACGCCGCGCTGCGGTGTGCGAAAGCGATTTCGAAGTGATAAGGAGGGCGACGTCCGTCTCTTTCATGGCGGCGGCGATGTCTGCTGGCGGCTCCTCGCCGTGACGCTTTCGCGGCGCCATAACCAGAAGGGTTGCACGGGATGTAAGCGTTTTGGCGGCTGTGTCAAAACACTCAGCGACGGGGCGGCTTTCCGTGTCGCAGACGACGAGGACGGACTCCTCCACCTCGATGGCCAGGCATTGTCGCAGGACTTTTCGGGCAGAAGCGACGTCATCTGGATCGGGTGTGGACTGCTTTAATGCCGTCATGTCGTTATCGTATTACGTGAGCGCTTTAAAGAGTTCAGCGGACTGGGCCTTTCTCGTGGAGAATGCCTGGGGGTTCGTGGCCATGATCGGCGTGTTCCTGCTTTTCGCGGTCCTCGGATATGCTGCGTTTCCCTTCATCGAGGAGTCGTTTCTCCCCTTCCTCGAGGAGGCCTTCGCTGGCATCTTCGTGGTGGACTCCAAGCTGCAGACCGCCCTCAACATCTTCGCCAACAATGTGTTTGCCACCTGCATCGTGTTGTTCTCGGGCATCACCATCATCCTGCCACCCCTCATCGTCGCCCTCAACGGCTTTCTCGTCGGCGCCGTCGCTAACTATGCCTTCTCCGCAGGCATACCTGTCTCGAAGGTCATCCTCGGCATCGCACCCCACGGCGTCTTGGAGCTTTCGGCGTTCTTCGTCAACGCCGCCATCGCACCTAGACTCGGATTAGCGATAGTGTTTCCCCAACAGGGTTGGACCCGAAGACACTCGTTTCTCAAGACGCTTCGACGATGTCTTCGCATCTACTTGTCTGTTGTGATGCCGCTTCTTTTCGCGGCCGCCTTCATCGAATCCTACGTGACGGCGGGCCTGATTCTCTGAGAGCCCCGTATTTATGCCAGAATTTCCTAATAGAGTTCAAAGTTTAGTGATTTGGAGGGCGAAAGGGATGGCGCCAGTAGCGGCAAAGACCCCTATTCAACGAGGACCTAGAGACGATCTTGGAGCAAAGGTGGCAGGCATCCAGTTGATGCAGCCGCCTGAGGCCACGGTGGCCCAGATTGCCAAAGACATTTCTCATTCTCCGTTCGGTGCAAACGTCAGACAGGAGTTGGATGTGGACGAAAAAGGCAAGGGATTCATCGCCCTTGGGAACGCAGTCAACAATCTATCCGAAAAGGACCAGGATAGGATGCTCGGACTCCTCAACACCAGCCAAGTCGACGTCGACGCAGGCGCCCGCAACGGCCTAGCCCGCGCCAAGGCCCACGGCCTTTCCATCGACATGAGCACGCTCGGCGAACACTTCAACCGACTCGGCGCAGGGAAGGCATCCAAGTTCATCGAGAAATGCCTCTCCGACACCAGCGCCGGCGCCGACCCCACCAAAACACTCTTCCAGATGCTCGCAGTAGGAAACAAACAAAAGTAGCTGTGGGGGATATATAGTAACGAATAAGACTGCCCCACGAATAGAAACCGAGGATAAAAAAAATGGAAAAAGTAGTGAGTCCAGGGCGCATCAATCCAGCAGAAACCATTACCAAGCAGGCGGTTTTGAGCCACACTGAATTAAAGCAGCCGGAAGCGGCGAAGGTCGCAGAATTAGCCCAAAACATATCGAAATCGCCGGTCGGCCAGATTACGCAGGGACTGCCGGGAGTGAAAAAGGGAAGCAACGGCTTCATCGCCCTGGGGAATGCCATGAGAAACCTGCCCGAAGCCGAACAGGATAGGATGCTCGGACTCCTCAACACCAGCCAAGTCGACGTCGACGCAGGCGCCCGCAACGGCCTAGCCCGCGCCAAGGCCCACGGCCTTTCCATCGACATGAGCACGCTCGGCGAACACTTCAACCGACTCGGCGCAGGGAAGGCATCCAAGTTCATCGAGAAATGCCTCTCCGACACCAGCGCCGGCGCCGACCCCACCAAAACACTCTTCCAGATGCTCGCAGCCGGCGAAAAACAAAAATAGCCGTTTAGCGAGTGGCCTTTCGTTCAAGCAACGTGACGCCGTAGCTCGCCAGGAACGCGGACAGTCGTTTCGTCGCCTCGTTGGGGTTGGCGACGACGTCGTTTTCCAGGTCGATGAGCGAGTGGCCCTTCTCCAAGAGGTTGCGCCTGAGGACCTTGTTGCTCGACAGAAAGACTAGAATGGTAGAGCCTCTTTTTCGTTCCAAGTGCGCCAAGACGTCTCGGATGGATTCCATGCGGGCGACGTAGTGGATGTCGGTGTCCCCGCCGGCGGTGGCAAGCATGAACGACAACCGGTCTTCGCCGCGTTCGACGGCGCCGACGTCGGCGTCGTGCAGCCGCAGGAAGTCCTCGAGGACGGCGAGCACGCCTTTGTTCTTTTCGGGAAGCGAGATGCTTTTCCACACGCGAAACGTCCGCGTCACCTCCCTGAGGGGGTTGCCGCCGACGACGACGCCGGCAGCCACATTTTCGGCGACGACGGAGCCCGCTTCGACGACTGCCTCCTCGCCGACCGAGATGCCAGGATATAGGGTCGCGTTGGCGCCTATCCACGCCCGGTCGCCGATGAAGACAGGGCCGTTTTTTCCGGGTGCGCCGTCGAGGGTGGAATGCCAGACACCCCGAGTCTTGATGACGCAGCCGTCATCGAGGAGGACTCGCTCCCCTATCGATACATCGCAGGAGGCTTCGATGGAGGCGTTGCGGCCGATGCGGGAGCCGACGCCCAGGGAGAAATCCTTTTCCCCCTCGATGCGAGCGCCCGCCGAGACGTGCGATGTGGGGGCAACGGAACATGAGCCCACGTCGACGACGACGCGGTCTTCGATGACCGAGCGGTCGCCGATGCGCAGCCCGCCATAGCCGTTGCGCATCCTCAGCTGCGAGCCGACGCCGAAGACGACTCCCGTGCCGATGCGAGCTCCGCGCAAGCGGTACCACGCCAGACGCGGGGAGCCGGGAAGATAGGAGAACAACGTGCAGGCGATGTCTGCGAGGTATGTGTGTGCCACCATGTCCCGGATAAGTAATGCGTGAATGGCCTATAAAACCGGGGATAGCGGATGCAAAGCATTTTTATGGTGTGAGAGGGAAATAGCAGAAATCATCGATGGACCGACTCCCCCCCGCACTCGTTGCGGCAGTATTAACCCTGTGCTGTCTCACGCATCCGGCAAGCGGCGAAACCCCCGCGATGCTTGGCGAGCATAACGTCACAGCCTACGTGTTCTGGGGGGTAGGCTGCCCCCACTGCCGGGCGGAAAAACGTTTTTTGGATGGCGTCGGGGAGAAGTATCCGTCACTTGACGTCCACTATCTCGAAATCTACAACAACGAGTCGAACCGCGACCTCTTCAACAGGGTCATGGACGCGAAGAACGTGGGTATCCGCGGCGTCCCGACCTTCCTCGTCGGCGACGTGGTCCTCTCGGGCTACCGCACCGACGACACGACGGGAGCCGAGATCGAATCGGCCATAGAGCAGTGCCTGGCCTTCGGCTGCCCGGACGCGCTTTCAGGGGCCACGAACGGAAAAAAGGACTTGTGCGTGCACCTATTCATCAAGTCCACGTGCCCCCACTGCCGGCGAACGCTCCCCCAGGTCTACGCGCTCCAGAAGCGATACGGCTTCGACGTCACCGTCTACGACGTCGATGAAGAAAACAACCGGGAGATATACGAGGACGTCAAGGACTACTATCTCATCCAGGGCTCGGGATTCCCCATCGCCTTCGTCGGCAACAGATACCTGCTCGGCGATGCGGCCATCCGCGAGAACCTCGAAGCCGAGATACTCGCCGCCGACCAGCAGACCTGCAGCTACCCCTTCGAACGGCAGCGGGGCCTCACGAGCTACATACCCCAGCCCGGCGACCTCACCCTCGAAAAGGAATGGAGGGTGGTGCTTCCCGTCTTCGGGGAGCTCGACACCCGCGAGATGAGCTTGCCGCTTTTCACCGCCGCCATCGGCCTCGTCGACGGCTTCAATCCCTGCGCCATGTGGGTGCTCATGTTCCTTTTGACCATCCTCGCCTACGCGAAAAGCCGGCTGCGGGTCCTCCTCGTCGGCGGCATCTTCGTGGCGACGTCGGCGCTCATCTACTTCCTCTTCATGGCGGCGTGGCTCAACGTCTTTTTGTTCATCGGGTATGTGCAGTGGCTGCGCATCGTCATCGGAGTGGTTGCCCTCATCGCGGGCCTCATAAACGTCAAGGACTACGTCTGGTTCCGGAAAGGGGTGTCGCTGACGCTCTCAGACGAGAAGAAGGACAAGATCATCGCCCGCATCCGAGGGCTCACCAGAAGGGAGGCAGGTCCCGCCCTCGTCGCATCGACGGTCGTGCTCGCCGTCTTCGTCAACCTCTTCGAGCTCGCCTGCACCTTCGGGTTCCCCGCCATCTACACGCGCATCCTCACCCTCCGCGAACTGCCGGGCTCCCTGTATTATGCCTATCTCGCCCTCTACTGCCTGTTCTACGTCGTTCCCCTGGCCGTCATCGTGGGCTTTTTCGCCCACACCATGGGGCACGCCAAGCTCTCTCCTAGCGTGGGCCGGACACTGAAGCTCGTGGGGGGGCTTTTGATGCTCGCCCTCGGCCTCGTGCTCCTCTTCGCCCCCGACCTCCTCGTGCTCGGCTAGAAATGTGATTAAGGCAGGTCGATTTTAAAGTCCCGAGAAGTAATACCTCAAAGGAGTATGAATTACTTGGAGCAGGCCTACTTCGCAGTCGTCGTCACGTTCATCGTTGTGGTGTCGTGCGCGGCCTTCGGCCCCTGCCAGGGATTCGTCCTCGAGCAAATCCAGCACAACTGGTCGCTGCTCCGCTATGCGGTGGTGACCTTCCTCCCCAAGCTCATCACCATCGGGTTCCTTGCCGTCTTCACGAGGATTTTCATCAGCGTCGTCGGCAAGTTCCTGCATGAGTACTTCTACCACACGGGCCACGCGAAGGACTTCCACCCCATCTACTCGCTCGTCAAGTACAGCATCTGGCTCTTGTTCCTGCTCGTGTCGGTGTCCATCCTGTATGCCAACTTCACGGCACTGCTCACCTCGCTGGGGCTCATCGGCTTCGGCATCACCTTCGCGCTCCAAAAGCCGCTATTGAACTTCGTGGGATGGATGACCCTCATGGTCGCCAAGACCTACCAGATAGGCGACCGCATCAAGATAGCCGAAGACCGCGGTGACGTCCGCGACATCGGCATCATGTACACCACACTCGACGGCCTACTGCCCAACCGCGACGAGTACTCGGGCAAGCTCGTCACCCTCCCCAACGAGTTCGTGCTGACCCACAGCGTCGAGAACTTCAACAAGAACGGCGACTACGTCTGGGACGATGTGTCGGTCTCCATCACCTACGAGTCGGACTGGGATAAGGGCGTCGACCTCCTCGAGGACGCCGCCACCAAGGTCGTGCGAAAGCACGTCAAGGTCATCCACAAGTCCATCGACGAGCGCCACAGCGAGCTCGACAAGGCCTTGAGCATCCTGCGCCGCGTCTACCGCAAGGTCGAGGAGACCAAAAAGGACACCATCAAGGAGAAGATGAAGGAGATAAAGGAGGACCGAAAGGAACTCCGCGACACGAAAAAGGAAATAGACCAGGAAGTCCAAAAGCCCCACGTCCGCGTCACCATGGCCGACTCCGCCATCATCCTCAACGTCCGCTACCTCGCCCACTACAAGGCCCAGATGACGATGCGCAGCGAGATCAATCAGCGGTTCCTCAAGGCGGCGGCGAAGGTGAAGAGCGTCGAGATGGCCTACCCCCACATGCAGCTCGTCTACCATCCTCCCGCCGAGACCGCCAGAAAAAAATAACGGTCAGCCGAGTTCTTCGCGTATCGTGTAGCTCGAGCGCCCCTCGCGGGCGTAGTAGCTTCTCACCATGATCTCGCCGAGGAAGCCGAGCATGATGAAGAGGATGCCGTTCATGCTGAAGAGCAGGAAGAGCAAAAGCAGCGGCCCGAGCTCGAGGGGGACGAGGAGCACGATGCGCTGCCAGATGATTTTGTGCATGCCGATGATGCCTGCGAGAAAGAGCTGGAGAACGCCCAACAAACCGAAGAAGTGCAGGGGGCGGGTCGCATAGTCCTGCCAGTACTTGACGTAGAGGAGGTCGAGAAGGCCGTGGAGGAACCGTGACACACCATATTTCGTTTTCCCGTGGCTCCTGCGGCGGTGGTTGACGGGGACCTCGCCGATGCGGTAGCCCTGGATGGCGAGGAGCGCGGGGATGTAGCGGTGCATCTCGCCGTAGAGCTCGAGGCCTTCGAGGCTCTCCCGGCGATACGCCTTGAGGCTGCAGCCGGAGTCGTGGATGGCCACGCCGGTGAGGGCGCGGGCCAGCCAGTTGGAGACGGCCGACGGGAGGCGCTTGCCGAATAACGGGTCGCGGCGGGGGTGGCGCCATCCCGACACGACGTCGAGGTCGTCGTCTTCGAGCTTCTCAAGGAGCCGGGGGATGTCGGCGGGGTCGTTTTGGAGGTCGCCGTCAAGGACGACCACGACGTCGCCTTGGGCCTTTGCAAAGCCGGCGTTGAGGGCGGCGGTCTGGCCGAAGTTCCGGCGGAAGCGGAGGGCCTGGACGCGGGCGTCCTTTTCGTGGAGGTCTTGGATGCGCGCGTAGGTCGCGTCCGTGGAGCCGTCGTCGACGTAGACGATGTCGTAGGAAAGGGACAGGTCTCCGAGAGCTGTCCTGATCTCCTCGTAGAGGGGAGCGATGTTGTCCTCCTCGTTGTAGACGGGCATGACCAGCGACACGTCGGGAGAGGATGCCATCGTCATCGATACGATTGGAAGAGCCGACCCCATTTGGTGTCGTTGAAGTTGTTGATGATTTTCTTGCCTTTGAGGGGATACCACACATAGTCGTGGTAGCCGGCGCTGCCGAGGATGCACAGCTTGAAGAGCGGCGTGTGGAAGAGCATGGGCTCTGCGAAGCGAAGGGCGCCACGCCGGAAGAGCTGGTCGGCCCAGACGACGAGGCTCTTTCCTGTGTGAAAACGGTAGTTGACGCCCGCGATGTCGTCGCCCGCCACGTCTATCTGGTCGGGGTCGCCGCAGCCGAGGCCCCGCTCGTGGCACAGCCTGATGAAGGGTATCTTCAACGGGTCGAAACCCATCATCTTGGCGGATATGGCGTCGATGGCGACCTGGTCTTCGCAGGCGAGGATGCGGTCGCCCTCGTAGGGCTCCATGGTGCGCGGTCCCGCACCGTTGCCGCAGACGGTGCCGTCCATGACGGCGAAGAGGCCCGTGTGTATCTCTTGTTGTATCTGGAGGATGTCGACGAGGACCTCGTGCATGAGGCGGTGACTGTGGTGGCGCTTGGTTTTGAGGATGCCGCCGAAGGCGTTCTTGATGGCGCCGGTCATGACGGCGTGGCCGTGGGTCTTTTGGGTGGGCAGGTGGATGACGTTCTTGCCTGCGAGTATGTCGGGTATCTCGAATCCGTCGGGGAAGATATCGTGCATCGCAAGCATCTCGTTTTTTGGCTCATAATGGCTCCATGATACGTCGGTGAGGGGCGTGAAGCGCAGGCCGTAGCGGTCCAGCAGCGAGAGCCACTTGTTGCCTGCGGCCCCCTTCCAGGGATCGGTGACGACGGTCTTGTTCTCTATGGGCGTGACGTTGTCGTAGCCGCCGCCTTCGAGGGTTTGAAGGACGCCTTCGAGCTGCCAAGGCTGCGTCGAGCAGGCGGGGAAGTAGAGGCTCCAGGAGAGATTGAGCTTGAGGAGTGTTTCTTTTTTTTTCGGCACGGCCTTCTCGTACTTCGCCAAATGCATGAGCCGCTGATAGTCGTCGACGACTTCGTCGGGCGTCGTTTTGATGATGGCGACGGTGCTCATACATAACTTATCTCAAAACCCGGCTTATATACTATAAATGTGAAAAACGTATGGTCAGCATCGATGGGAGCGAATCAGCCCCAAATCAGTTCGGCATAGTCTGCTCTCGAATGGACGTAGGCGTTCTCCGGTGATTCGAAAAAGGCAACCTCGACCTCGTGTGCTGCTAAGATGAAAGAGTATTACAATCAATTTAGCGGTGATCTCGATGAGAAAGCATATGAGAGCAATCTCTATGTGCAGAGATTTTGGCAACGGACCAAGTTAAGGAACGTCATTTCATTCGTGCCTGAGGATAAGGTAGTCGTCGATGTCGGCGGTGGATCGGGAGTATTGGCAAAGTTGTTGGGTGATACGAACGCAGTGGTCTCTTCTGATATCTCACTGAAATGCGTGAAAAACGCGAGAAAATTAGATGCGCGCACCCGGGGAGTCGTCAATGATGCCATGAATCTCCCCTACAGCGATGCATCGGCGGATGTCGTGGCGTGTGTGGAATTGATCGAACACTTGACCGACCCGGATAAGTGCCTTTCAGAGATACAGCGTATCTTAAAGCCAGGAGGCATCTTGGTACTGACGACGCCGAATTATTACAGCCCTTGGCCGGTTATCGAATATCTCTGGGACGTGTTCGGAAAAGGCAGGGATTATCGAACCCAACACATATCGAAATTCCATCCCAGTTCAATCTCAGATACCGTATCTGCGAAAGGGTTCAGCGTGACATTCATTACAACGGATTTTTTGCTGACCCCCCTGGTTGCACTCATTGCGCCCCCGCTTGTGAAGATGCTCTACCGCATCGAAGCAAGGCTGCTCACCATCATCCCGTTGGGAATGTTGATCACGTTGACGGCGAGGAAGCGGGCGTGAACCGATAGACAGCGATTCTGCTCTGCCAACTCTCAGGCTTGGCAATAAGCCACCATAGGATGGAGTCTCGCTGATCGTTTTCCCGTTCCCCGACGAGCGCAAGGTCTCCCTGTGATTCGAGGAGGTGTTTTGTCTCCGCCGGCAACGTCTCAAAGCTGTCTCCGACAAAATAAAGGGTTTCTTCTGGTGAATCGGTGAATTTATACGCGCTCCTTTCAGTCTTGGCGATGAACATGCCTTGGGCGGGATCGTCATGCACGATGAAAACGCTGCCATTCTCCGAAGCGACGCGCACCACATTATGGTCGGGCAGATAGTAGACAAGCGTGGTATGCAGTGTCGTCGACGCCAGATGGGCTCCTTTGGGAACCTCCTGTTCAATAAGGGTCACGGTGGTATCGATGATCGCGTCCTTGTAATCGAAGGCAGCCCCCATCCAGAGTGCTGCGGCGACACCACCAAAGAAGAGGACGACCACAAACATCCGGGACGCCGCTGGTGATACATGGGCAAACAAGAGACTCGTCACTATGCAAAGCAGGGGTAACACAAGGAAGAGTTGTTCAATGTAGTGGCCGCCCGTCCAAAGAAACACGACGAACGCCACGGGTGGGAGAACAAACGGCAGGATTTCTTTATGAGCGTATCCCTTTCTCAATCGAAACAGGAGAAACGACACGTACCCGATGAGGGGAGCGCCGAAGACGCCAAACGATGCAATCGCTCTTTTTACGAGGATATCAAACGGAATCGCGGCATTCCAGTGTATCGTGTTTTCCGGATTGACCGGGTTGACTATCCATGCAATGCCGCCGGGGATACTTCCCACAGAGTAATAGACGGGGGCGTACATGAGAAAGGTGAATGATATCGTCAGGAGAAGATAGACGACGATGCCGCTCCAACGGTACTGCTTGTGAACCACGAGAAACAGCAAAAAGAACAAGAGGTAAAATACCGATGGTTCAGACGCCGCCATTGAAAGCGAAAAGGGGAGCGTCGACGCATACACACCCCACATGCTCTTGTCAAGGTGGCTGCGTAAAAACACGAGCATTGAGAGCGCAACCAGCATCGCTGAGAGCATGTACGTCTCCACCCAGAGGAAGTTGAGGACAAATATAGGCGACGTCCCCAAAAGGATGACCCCAATGCATGCCAGATATTCATGTCGCTCAATGGGGATGATCTCTGAGTAGATGGTTTTAAGCACGTAGTAAAAGGAGACGACGAATCCAATCGAATACGCCAAGGCTAACGACATGAGCGTCGTTTCACCATCGAGTCCGAGTGGGTGGAAAATGGCAGCATAGGCCCCCATACCCACGAGAAAATAGACGGGGTGGCCTGGTGGATGCCCGACCTTTCCGTGCTCAATGTTCCATGCATACTCGGCACTATCCCAGCTGAAAAGATAGGTATGCGAAAGCCAAACGGTCAAGAACGCCAGGTAGACGACCAGATATAGGCAAAGCACCGAATTGCGCTTAGCGTAGGATACCAAACCTCTCTCATCCATCGTGTGACGCGTCTTATCTGTATGAGCACACGCTTTATGCGGGCGTGTCCTGAGATCTGCCAGAGACGTGTACCTGCACTATCAGGTCTTCTATTTTGTTGAGGTTCCAGCGCACCATGTCGATTTTTTTTCGGAGCTCGCCTGCGGGAGTGAGCTCGAGGAGCTGGCCGTAGAGCCCTGCGAGGAAGTCGCGCGTCCTTTCGATGGCGGCGGTGTCGCCTGCGATGGCGTCGTTGACCGCCTTGCGGACGAGCTCGCCTGAGAGGTCGCAGACGCCCAGAAGATACGCCTCGGCGGAAACGTCGAGGTCGGCGGGCGTAGAGAGCTCGCGGCCGCAGGCGACGTCGAGGTAGGTGGCGGCTTCGACGTACTCCTGGCAGGCGACCTTGTAGCTGCCGCCGTAGCGGAGCGCGGCTGCGTCGCCGACGAGGGCGTCGAGCTCCAGTTTCTTGCGCGTCATGTCCTCGAAGGCATCATTTGCCGTCTTCGCGTCGCCGCGGTTGAGGGCGAAGATAGCCCTCTTGGATGCCTTCACGATGTCGCGGCTTTGTCGGATGACGGCGTCAAGGCGCGCGTCGAAGTCGGCAAGCTCCTGGGCGATGGCCTGGAACGCGTCCTCGGGTATCATGGGTTATGACGTGGGAGACCGCGCCTATAAATGCTGTCGTCGCCGGGGATTTTTATAGGGAAATCTGCCATAGACAAGCAAGGGGTTTTCACTAGTATGGCACCGGTTCGAATCATCATCGTCCTCGCCTTGATAGCCGTCATCGTCGGCATCGGCGCCTACATGGCAGACCAGGTCAAAGACGACCCGAAATCATTCTGCACCGTCGGCCTTGGCCCCCTGTCTGACCCCACCAACTTGGAAGAACCCCTGCTGTGCTACGGCGGCCACACCAAGGCCGGCGGCACCATCGAAAAAGATTCCTTGACTGTGGCAGTCGTGGAAGAATAACCGGTCAAATCCTGAAGTGGTCGTATCCTCCTTTGAGGGGTGTTTCGTTTCCTTCTTTGTCGACGAGGAGGGTTCCTTTTTCCTTTTCGGTTATTTCGCCGACGACTGTTAGAGGGCACCCCAGTCTCTTCTGCAGTTCCCCCACCTTTTCTTCCTCGATGGTGAACACCAGCTCGTAGTCTTCCCCTCCCGAGAGGGCGTAGTCGAGGGGGTCTCCGCCGCAGGTCTGGGCGGC
>CAYUFO010000029.1:0-12612 GCA_964443985.1 uncultured archaeon
GACGTCGCCTTCAAATCCCTCCTCGCTGACGACGAGCTCGACGCGTCCGGCTTCGTTGATGGTGAAGCGGGCGTAGCCTTCGAGGTCGGTGAATGCCTGCTTTCGCTCCCGGCCGATGTTGGCGACGACTTTCGCATTCCTGACTGGGTCGCCGCCTTGGTCCTGGACGCGTATCTGGAACTGCTCGCCGACGCTGGGATTAGCGGGGAAGGGACCCGTGAGGGTGAGCGTGCGCACGACGTCGATGACCTCGGATTCCCTGCAGTAGCCGCTGGCGTAGATGTCGATTTGGTAGCTGCCATGCGGTTCGTCTTCGAAGTCGCGCACGTCTTCGATGACGAATTCGAGCTCGCCGTTGTTGTTGGTGTCGTCTTCGTAGCGTTCGTCTTCGAAGTCCCATTCGTCGTTGTCGCCGAGCTTTGTGACGACGACGTCGACGTTGTCCATGTCGTCGCCGTGGCGGTCGCGGACGGAGACGGTGATGGTGTCGTCGGGGCCCGGGGTCTCGGGGTCGATGCTGAACCGGTCGAAGTCGTAGCCGTCGATGCTGAGGCGGGCGTCCTCTTCTTCGTCGGTGACGTCGCCTGCCACCCTGACCTCGATGGTGTGGCCGCCGCAGTCGTAGGCGAGCAGGCGTTCCTTCCAGATGTCGTCGTTGTCGACCTCAAAGGAACTCGAGCTGACGGTGAACCAGGTGTCGTTTCCCTCGGTGAGTGCGACTTCGACGGTGTCTTCGTGGACGAGGATGTCGCCCGCGTATATCTCGACGTCGACGTCGGCTCTCGCGTCGGTGGCGTCGGCGTTCTCGAGGGTGACGTTGACGGTGAAACTTTCACCGACGTCGACGCTGTCAGGTATGAGCTCGATGTCGATGCCGGCAAGGCCGACGTCGGCGGCCTGCGCGGCGCCTGCGAGGACGAGGAACGCGGCGAGTGCGATGAGGGACGGCGCGACGGGTTTCCGGGGCGTTGCCATAGCTGCAGCTACCATTGCGAACTCTTGAATACTATGGCCTTCGCCCTTTATAACTCTTCGCGCCGCAGCCTCTCAGAGCCGGCTGAGTTTGGGGGCCTTCGTCGACTTCGCGGACTTGCCGAGGGTGGTGGCCTTCCTGCTTTGCATGCCGTAGACGGCGAGGATGGCGGCGGCGAGGACGACCATCATGGCGCCGAGGACGGCGAGGATGAGCCAGGCGTAGTTGAAGGCTTCCCGCTCGACGGTCTCGTCTGCTGTCTCGAATTCGCTGCTTTCGGCCGTTATCCGGTAGGTGCCGACGGCCTTGGCGGTGATGGCTGCCATGCCCGTTTCGTCGGTGGTGACGGTCCGGCGCTCGCCGTCGGGTCCGAGGACGGTGACGGTGAGGCCGGCGACGTCTTCGCCGCGGCTGGTCGCCGAGAGGGTGAGGCGGCCGTCTTCGAGGGCGGCGGCGAGGTCCAATGGCCTGGGCGCCACGGCGACATCTTCGACGGCGCGGGCGTAGCCTTCCCGTTCGGCTGCGACGGTGTAGCCGCCGGGCAGCGGCAGGGTGAGGGCGAGCAGATCGGTGCGCTCGCGCTCGACGACCCCGCCGTCTGCGGCCGTGACCGTGACGAGGGCTTCGACTTCGTTGCCGCGCTCGTCGAGGACGGTGACGGCGAGTTCATCGCCTGCGGCCGGCTCGGGGGGCGCGACGTGGAGGGTGAGCTCTCCGGCGAGGCTGAACTCCTCGCGGGTGAGCGCGTAGCCCTCCTTCTGGGCGGCGATGCGGTAGTCGCCGAGTTCGTCGACTGAGAAGGCGAACTGCCCGCGCTCGTCGGTGAGGCCGCTTTGGGGGGCGGGTCCCGACACCACGACCTTGGCGCCGGCGACGACCGCTCCGTCGCTGGTCGCGGTCAGCACGACGTCGCCTCCGAGCGGGGGGATGGCGGGATTCAACGCGATGTCGAGGGCGAGGAGCTTCTCGCGGACCGTCGCGGTGGCGGAGGCGTCCTGGTAGCCGTCCTTTGCGGCGGTGAGGGCGTAGGCGCCGGGGGCCTCTGGGGTGAAGGAGGCTTGCCCCTGGGCGTCGGTCGACTTGGCGAGGATGACGCCGTTGGGCTGCGTGATGCGCACGTCGGCGGCGGCGAGGGGACTGCCGTCAGCGGTGACGGTCACGGTAACCTCCTCGCCGGCTTCGGGTGCCGCGGGATTGACGGTGATGGTGGGGCTGTCCCGCTCTGCGACCGTGAAGGTCACTATCTCCTCGGCGAGCCCGCCTCCGGTGAACACGACGTCGTAGCGGCCGGGCACCGACACCGTGAACGAGACGGTGCCGTCGAGGGTGGTGTGCCGCTGGATGAGTTGGCCGTCGATGTTCAGGGAGGCCTTGACGCCAGCGCGCGGGTCGCCGTTGCTGGTCGTGGCCGTGAAGGTGACGGTGTCGCCGATGGCGGGGTCGGCGGGCGAGGGGCCCGTGACGGTGACGGCGCCGCCGACATCCAAGACGGCGGTGTATTTACAGTAGCCGGGCCGCCAGACGTCGATTTGGTATTTTCCTTCGAGCGGTTCGTCGTCGAAGGCGCGGATGTCGTCTATCTGGAGGACGTATTCGCCGTCGCGGTCGGTGTGGTCCTCTTCTGCGGGGTCGTCTTCGTCCCAGACGCCGTTGCCGCCGAGCTTGGTGACTTTCACCGAGACGCCGCGGAACTCGTCGCCATCCTCGTCTTCTACGTAGACGGTTATCTCTTCTCCGATACCGGGCTCGTCGGGGGATATCTCGACGTAGAGCTCCTCGCCGTCTATCTCGAGCTCGTCTTCGTCTTCTTCGTCGTCGACGTCGCCTGAGACGTGGACTCGGATGGTGTGGGTGCCGCAGGCGTAGGCCCAGAGGTTCTCGTCCCAGACGTCGTCGCGGTCGACGCGGAAGCGTCGAGAGTTGACGGTCACAGTGGTGTCTTTGCCTTCCTCGAGGTCGACGGTCTCCTCGTCTTCGTGGATGAGGACGTCGTCGATGTAGATCGCTATCTCGATGTCGGCGTCTTCCTCGTCGTCGTCGGCTTCTTGGAGTTCTATCTCGACGTCGAATCGGTCGCCGACGTCGATGTCGTCGTCGTCGAGTTTGACGTCGATGCCGTCTTCGAGGGTGACGCGGGCGGCGAGCGCCGTGGCGGGCGCGAGCAGCGCGATGATCATGACGATTGCAAAGGCCTTGGTGAACGGGGACGTGGGCTTCATTTCTTTATCCTCCAGAATTTGTAGGGTTTCCTCTCGGTTACCTCGACGATTCCCTTGCTTGCCGCCACCATCAGGTATTTGGAGACCGTGGTGGTGGAGCGGCCGAGGGAGTCGGCGATTTCTGCGGTGCACAGGTCGTCGTTCGACGCGAGAAGGTCGACGATGTCTTGTTCGATGGGGTATTCTATCATTTTCGGGTCGTGCTCCATCCCCCACCGAAAGGGGCCGCTCTTCGAGCAACCGCAGAAGGGTTGCATACGCAGTAAACGTTGCCACGAGAAGGCAACGTCCATTGCAGAGAATACATCACCGCACCCAGTCCCCAGCGGCACTAATGTATTGGCTCTTGATGATTTATAAAGGTGATGGTTTAGGCAAACCCCAAGAAGTGAAAAAACAGCGTGTCGAGATAGGATAAGGCATTGCCGTCAGGGAATTGAGGCAGGTCAGCCGAGCCGCGTGCGGCGGCGCTTGGGCGAGGGCTGCTGGGAGAAGGCGCTCGTCGGCCGACTGGGCGCTCGTTTTTCGGGGGGGGCCTGCCCGTGCATCTGGCGGTGGACGGCGACGACCACCGCAATGAGGACGGTCGCGACGAGGGCGAGGACGACGAGGACCGTGGTGATGAGGACGTAGTCGCGATCCTTGTAGACGCGGCCGCCGACTGAGGACTGCGCGAACGTCGGCTTCGACCCGTCTGCGTTGAGCGAATAGACGTAGACGCCGTCGACATCGATGGTGTGGGTGAAGGCGCCGGCCCCATCGGTGGTGCGGGTGAGGGTCTGGCCGCGGGGAGTCGCGACAGAGACGGCGAGGTCGGCGACAGGGTCCCCGTTGCTGGTCACGGTGACGAAGGCGTCATCCTCGACGACCGAGTAGTCGGCAGACAGCAGGTGGGGGAGGACGGTGAACTCCTTCTTCGCCGAGACGTGGTCGGGCTTGCTCGCCTGGACGCGGTAGACGCCCACGGACTCGGGCGTGTATTCGAGGCTCTCGGTGCCCAGATAGGAGTCGACGCTGCCGTTGGGAGTCGTTATCTCTATGTCGGCGGTGCCCGGGACGTCGATGTATATGGGGGAGCCGACCTCGATGTCGGCGGCGCTCATCTCGAGCGCGAGTAGGCCGAACGGGGAAAGCATGACGCTCTTTCCCCAGTATCCCTCTTTTACGATGCTGATGTCGTAGTCGCGCTGGTCTGCGAGTTTGAGGGACGCCCGGCCGTCGGGAGTGGTCTTAAGCGAGATGTTGGTGTCGGCCACCGAGACGACGGCGTTGGGGACGCTCCTGCCGAGCTGGTCGGTGACCGTGAAGGTTATCTGCTGGCCGATGAGGGGTTTGTCGGGCTCGACGCGGACGGTGAAGTCGTTTTTGACTTCAAAGGAGTCGGAAAGCGACTTGTAGCGCTGCTTTTCGACGGTGACCTCATAGGTGCCTGATTCCGCGGCTTCGGTGTAGTAGACCTTGCCGGCCTCGCTTGACACGAAGGACTTCACAGAGCTGTCGGGCTTGGTGACGACGACCTTGGCGCCGGGAAGCGGGACGCCGCGGCTTGTAATGTCGAGGACTATCTGCTTTTTGGCGACGGCGCGCTCGGGGGTGATGACGAGCTCGAGGGGGGGGCGGTCGCTGACGGGAAGCGAGACGTTGACGCCCCAGTAGCGCGTCGACAGCTCGCCGATGACGATGGTGTAGTTGCCGGGCTCGTCGATGGTGAAGTTGGCGCCACCCTCGCGGTTCTCGCAGGTGATGCATATGTCGCCCTGGGGGTCGGCGACCTTGACGCCGACGCCTGGGGGGACGCCGATGGTGATGAGCTCGCCGACGACGGGGTTGGCGGGAAACGGCCCTGCCACCATGATGGGAGCCTTCGCGTAGAAAGTCTTCTCGCCGCAGTATCGGCTGTCCTCTATCTTGAGTCGGTAGGAGCCGCGGTCGTCGGGCCGGAAGGTGTAGGCGCCCGCCGAGCTCGTCGAGCCGGAGGCGACCTCCTTTATGTGCTTGTAGATGATCTTGAATTTGACGTTTGGTGCGGGGCTGCCGTCGGAAAGGAAGCGGATGGTGACGGGTTCGTCGTCGCGGGGCTGCTCGGGCTCGAAGGTGATGTCTGGGAAGTTGCCCACAGCGAAGTCGACGCTTGTTTCGTCGTCGAGGCGGTCGCCGTGGTAGAGCTCGGCACGCAGGGTGTGGGGCCCGCAGGAGAGGGAATCTTCGCTTTCAGCGACCCACTTCTTGGTGATGCGTTTGTCGTCGTCGCCTTCCATGCAGCCGGGATGGAGGGCCTCCCATTCGTCGGCGTCGACGTAGAGGATGAGGCTGGTGCCGCAGGTGTCGCCTGAGAGCTCGATGTCGATGTCGAAGTCCTTGACCTGCCAGACGCCGTCCTGTTTGCTGAGAGTGATGGGTCGCCCGTTGTTTATCTCGATGTCCCTGATGCTGCTGCGGGCTGCATCGACCGTCGAGGCGACGAGGACAACCACCACGGCAAAGATGAATGCCTTGCGGAAGCTCATGGGAAATCTCACGGTTATCTTATGCAGCAGGTGTTTATAAACAGGTGACTACCCCTTGAGAAACCGCACCATCTGGAGGACGGGCTCCCCCTTTTTCGTGTAGCGCTCAAGGCGGGCCTCGGGGGCGAAGCCGAGCTTGGCGAAGAACGCCTGCGCACGTTCGTTGCCGTCCTTGACGCGGACGACGACGCGGTGGACGGCTGCTCGTTTGAGGACGTCGATGGTCGAGCCGGCGAGGAGGGTGCCGATGCCCCGGCCCTCGAAGACAGGGTCGATGCCGATGGGTCCGAGCTCGGCGCGCCCGACGGAGGCGTAGTAGAGGGTGCCCGCGAAGCCGACGACCCGGCCTTCGTGCTCGGCGACGAGGAGCGTGAAATCCTGGCGGGCGGCGATCTCGAAAAGGAAGCCAGAGGTGAGGTCGATGTCTTCGAACCAGTGGCGGAACTCCTGGTGGAGGGCGATGATGCCTTCGGCATCGCCGGGGGAAAATTCCCTGACGGTGACGGGTGACGCACGCTCCATGTCGTCTAATGCATAGGAGCCCCTACTATATTATACTTAACTTTACCAAAGGGTAAGCTAGGATGGCAGTAAAACACGTCGTCCTCCTCGGCGACGGCATGGGGGACCGCCCCATCGAGGAACTCGAAGGGAGGACTCCTCTCGCCGCGGCTGCGACCACCCACATGGACCGCATCGCCCGCGAGGGGTCGTGCGGACTGCTCGCCACGCTCCAAGAGGGGCTGCCCTATGGCTCGGACATCGCCTGCCTTTCGATCCTCGGCTACGACCCCCAGAAATACTATCCAGGAGGCAGGGGTCCTTTCGAGGCAGCAGCGCTCGACATCCCGGTCGCGGGACGCGATCTCGCATTGCGCGCCAACCTCGTGTGCGTCGCCGACGACGCGATGGCCGACTACAGCGGCGGTCACGTCTCGTCGGCCGAGGCCGCCAGGCTCATTGAGACGCTTCAAAATGAACTGGGAAGCGATACCTTTTCATTTCATCCCGGGGTGAGCTACCGCCACATCCTCATCGCCCACGACGCCGGCGTGGCTCCGGGAGACCTCGTCTTCAGTCCCCCCCACGATATCCTCGGCGAGCCCATCGAGGACCACTGGGCGCATGGACGCTCGACGGCGGGCGTGCATCTCGCCTGCGCCCTCAACGACCTCATGCGCGACTCCGAGGAGATACTCGAAGCCCATCCCGTCAACAGAAAGCGCATGCAGGACGGGAAAGCCCCCGTCAACATGGTGTGGCTGTGGGGGGCGGGAAAGGCGCCGGCGATGCCATCGTTTCCCGGGAAATACGGCGTTGCGGGCTCCATGATCTCTGCCGTCGACCTCGTGCGCGGCATCGCCAAGCTTATCGGCTTGACGGCGGTATCGGTGCCCGGCGCCACCGGCTACCTCGACACCAACTACGAGGGCAAAGTCGAGGCGGCGCTGTCGGCGCTCGAGCGCCAGGACTTCGTCTACCTGCACGTCGAGGCCCCCGACGAGGCGAGCCACGAGGGCAGCCTCGAAAAAAAGCTGCAGGCCATCGAGGACTTCGATGCCCGGGTCGTGGGACCCGTGCTTGCGGGGCTCGAAGACCGCGGCGACCCCTTCCGCATCGCGGTCCTGCCCGACCACTACACGCCCATCACGGTGCGCACCCACACCGGTGAGCCCGTCCCCTTCGCCGTCTACGACAGCAAGGATGGCGGCGACGGCGTTGACGCCTTCAGCGAAGCGGCTGCGGCGAAGGGGAGCTACGGCACCCGTCCCGGCACCGACCTCCTCAACCTGCTCTTCGGCTAAAAATACACATTTATTTGGTGGTTCTCAAATAGTGGCGTCATGCTCGTCTTTGCCGGTCGAAGCTCGGAGGAACTGGCGGCCAAGGTCGCAGCCGAAGGAAACTTTTATCCCGGCTCCATGGAACGCAAGACGTTTCCCGATGGAGAGCTGTATGTGCGCGTCTGCACGGACGTCGAGAACAACGACTGCACGGTCGTGGCGTCGGTTACCGGCAACGACGACCTCGTCGACCTCGCCCTGCTTTTGGACGCGCTTCGCGACCAAAAGGCGCGGACTGTGTCGGCGGTGGTCCCCTACCTCGCCTACGCCCGCCAGGACAAGGTCTTCGAGCCCGGCGAAGCGCTTTCTGCCAAGACCGTCGTGAAGCTGCTGTCGGCGCTCACCGACGAGCTCGCCACCTTCAACTGCCACTTCCTCGACGAAAGCGGAGCCGCCGACTACCACGACATGCGCATCGACAACCTCGACGCCTTCACGCCGCTCGCCGAATACTTCCGCGAGAAGCTCGACGACCCTATCGTCGTCGCCCCCGACAAGGGAAGCCTCGGCTACGCGAAGAAAGCAGCCAACGTCATCGGCTGCGACTTCGAGCACCTCGCCAAGACTCGCCATTCGGCAGACGAGGTTTCCTACGAGGAGAAAGACCTGTCGGTCGCAGGCCGCGACGTACTCATCCTCGATGACATCATATCGACGGGCGGCACCATCGTGTCGTCGGCGCAATTCATCCGCCGCCAGAAGCCCGCCTCCATCAACGTCGGCTGCGTCCACGGGGTCTTCGCCCGCGGCACCCACGACCTCAAAAAGACCGTCGACCGCCTTGTCGCAACCGACACCATCCAGCGGGCGGAAAGCAAGGTGTCCGTCGCCTCCGTCATCGCCGGCCGGCTGGAAAAGTGATTCGCTTTGCCGCGCTCGCCCTGTGTGCCCTTCTTCTTTCATCTGCGGGATGCCTTGTCCAATCGCCGCCCGAACCATCTCCGACCCAAGACAACAGAGTATGTTTTGAGACGGGCGACTGCGTCGCCGTCGAGATAGCGGACAGCGCCCAAGAGCAAGCAAGGGGATTGATGTATCGGCAGAAGCTGGCCGCAGACCGGGGCATGCTCTTCGTCTTTTCAAGCGAAGGCGTCCACAAGTTCTGGATGAAGAACACCCTCATCCCCCTCGACATGCTCTGGATTGCAGGCGACGGCCGCATCATCCACATCGAGCATGACGTGCCGCCCTGCAAAGGCGACCCCTGCCCCAGCTACGGACCAGATACACCCGCACGATACGTCCTCGAAGTCAACGCAGGCTACGCCCGGGAGAGGGGTGTCGGCGTCGGCGACCAAGTGCTGCTGCCCGAGAGAATCTAGGAATCCCAGCCGTCCTCCCCGATGAGGGGGACGAAGACGCAGCCGCCGAGCTTCGATTCCTTCACGTTTCCATCTCGCTTGTCGACGGCGACCAACTCCTGCATGAAGCGGGTGCCCGTGGGGACGAGCAGGCGTCCCGGGTCGGCGAGCTGTTCGACGAGCTTCCCGGGGACGCGGGGCGCCGCCGCCGTCACGATGATGCGCTCATAGGGTGCCCGTTCCGGGTGACCGAGGGTGCCGTCTGAGGCCACGACCTCGACGTTGCCGTAGCCGGCGCGCGCCAGGCTGTCCCTGGCGCGGGGGAGGAGGTCGGCGACCCGCTCGATGGAAACGATGTCGGCGTCGGGTGCGAGCTCGGCGAGCACCGCCGCCTGATAGCCCGACCCCGTCCCGATCTCCAAAATCGAGGACACGCCAGCCGCGTCAAACTGGTTCGTCATGATGGCCACCATGTGGGGTGCGCTGATGGTCTGGCCACAGCCGATGGGCTGCGGGGAATCGATGTAGGCCGCCTCACGGCGATCCTCTGGAAGGAACGCCTCGCGGGGCACCTGCCGCATCGCCTCGGCCACGCGGTCGTCGGTGATGTAGCCTTGGGCGACGAGGCGCTCCACCAATGCGTTTCGTTGCGTTTCAAAATCCATCATAAATCACAACCACGGAATCGAGACCACGAACACGGCGAGCAAGCCGAAGCCGATGCAAAAGAGGTCGAAGCGTATGCGGCGGGCCACCGTCAACAAGACGTCTATCATGAGATACCCCGCGACGAACGAGGCGGCGATGCCAAAAAGGATAGCCGACGCGCCAAGGTCGGCAAAGCCCTCCGATACCGCTTCGATGGCGACGGCCCCGGTGATGGCGGGCACCGACATGAGAAACGACAGCTTCATGGCCGCCTCGGCATCGACGCGGCGGGCGAGAAGCACCGCCACCGTCATACCCGACCGCGAGACGCCGGGGAGTATGGCGACGCCCTGGGCGAGGCCCGCCCACGCCGCATCGTTGAAGCGCAGCTTACCGACGTCACGGATGCCCATCCTCGTCTGCGAAAACGACAGCGCCATGCCCGTGAACACCAGCATCAAGCCGATGAGGCCGGTCACGAACTCGCCCTGCCAGGCATCCACCCACCCCTTGAAGAGCAGATAGACCGGCAGTCCGACGCCAGCAGAGACGATCGTCGCATAGACCAGAAACCGCGTCGTCTCATCCTCGCGAAACCGCGGCAGGTGCGAGACGATGTCGGCGTATTCGTTTCGAAACCGGACCAGCACCGCCAACACCGTCCCGAAATGCAGATACAACGCGAACGTGAACGCCTGAGCAGGACTGATGGACAATAGATTGAGGAACACGAGCATGCTCTGCCCGCTGCTGCTCACCGGCAACCACTCGGCCACCCCCTGCACCACACCCACCAACAAACCAGTCACCGCATCCATGACCACGATATTTAAAGGTAAGCCCTCCTATAAGAAAAGCACCGCTTCTCGTCCGAACACACCACTCGAGGAGTAGACCAATACCGTGTCATCGAGATGCGAAGCATCGAAGATGCGAGGAACCGAAGGTTCCTGCGTCCATCGACCAAAGGTCGATAGGATGGCACAATCTGTAAACTGGATTTCCAGTTTATGGGCTCGTAGCTCAGTTTGGTAGAGCACTCGGCTTTTAACCGAGTGGTCGCGGGTTCGAACCCCGTCGAGCCCAAAGGTATGGGACGTTCACCATCCTAATTTATTTAGGATGGCCTCCCATAGCTAAACTGCCTTCAGGTTGCACTCCAGGCTAGGGAGGCAACCTATATGAAAAAACGTAGTCCTGGAAACAGGAAACAACCCGCCGAAATAGACATCTACAACCTTCCGAGACGTCTTAGTGACGCTCGAAGACGTATCTCTGAAGACCCCAAGGTTTCAAAGAGAAACCGCGAGCTGATCTTCTTATTTGACGACCATTTGAAGCGCCAGCAGCTGTCGGGCCCCTACCGCGACAAGTGCCTGAACGTCATGCGGAACCTGGCCCAATTGTCGGATACCGATTTTGACCGCTACACCCGAAAGGACGCTGAGATGCTGATGGACAAGATCATCGACAGCGAACGCTGGGGCAAGGAATGGAAGTACCATATGATGAAGACCTTCAAGACCTTCTTCAAGCACATGAAGGACGCAGAAGACATGCCGGCAGAGGTCAAATGGATTAAGCCCACCAAGCAGAAAAACCCCCAACTCAACCCCAATGATCTGCTGTCCATCGACGACATCAAGACCATGGCTGACGGGGCCGCAAACGTCCGTGACAGGGCGTTCATCAAGGTCTTATGGGAGTCCGGCTGCAGGATAGGTGAATTCCTTACAATGCGCCTCAGAGACGTTGAGGAAGTCGAGGACGGCTGCTTCCTGAACATCACTAAAAGCAAAACTGATTTAAGGAAAGTATTTGTCTACTACTTCTACCCCGACCTCAAGGACTGGTTGAATAGACATCCTAGAAAAAACGACAACACTGCTCCTCTCTGGCCGAACCTGTTAAACGGCCACCAGGGAGACCCCGTATGCTATCGAGCCGCCATGAAACTCTTCATGAAAGCGGTTAAACGAGCAGGCATCCAAGGGAAAAAGACCAACCTGCATTCGGTCCGGCACAGCTCGATATCCTATTTCGTGCACTCAAACAAGTTCACGGAAAGCGAAATCAAATACAAATACTGGGGCAACCCCGCCACCCAGCAACTCAGCCGATACGCGCATCTCGACCCCTATCGGATTGCGGACAAGATTCGGGGAAAGAGGAATAAGCAGGAAATCCCAGAACCACAAGGATGCCCCAACTGCGGCACACTAAACGATGGACTGAACGACACGTGCTGGAACTGCCACAAATCCTTGAAGTACTCCTACAAAATGAACAAGGAGCGGGCACTTCTGTTCCTGACGAAGCAATTCATGCAGTACATAGAGAAAAACCCGAAGGCAGCTTCGGAGATGCAAGTGCTTATGAATGGCTGAAAGACATGTCCCGGAGGGACCCGGCTCCTTATCCTAGTCCCTCCAGGGGGGTTGCCTTCAAGTTGCTGTGTGCTAGCTTGAGAGCGAATAGCCGCATGGGCTTCGGCAGCTCTTCGATGAATTCGGGGTGTTCTTTTACGAACTGGGAGAATTCCTGCTGATCCATAGTGAGGCGGTAGGATTTGTTTTTCACCTCACGCTGCATGCCAGACCCAATGGTTCGAAGAGAGGCGCCCGAGACCGTCATTTTCCGATGTCAGGATTGCCCCCGATACCTTTTCTCTTAGGGTTATGGCCCATCCGGTAAGGGTGAAGCGGACAGGAAGAAATCAAACAATTGCGAACCTCACTAGGAGAACCGGCACAACAGCCAAGACAATGTCGACGGATTGATTTCAATGGCGTAAGATGATTAGAGTTCGTTGATTCCGTAGACAGACTACCAGATGCGTTCTTCTTTGCCAACTTTGGTTACCTCCAAGAGTATATCGCAGACTAGTGCGGTTCTGTCCTGTCGGTAACCGAGATATGGCGTCGGTCAACGCGTGCTTAGATGAGTTTTTTTGGTGTGCGGGAGACCATGCGGTACTTCCTGACCTTGCGGGTGTTGACGAAACCCATATGCTCAAGGTCGAGGACGGCTCTTTGTACTGCGGAACAGGCAACACCGAGACGCTTGAAGAGGTTGTCCGGCATCCGCTCGGTCGGCGCTCGGGCGACAGAGCTTGCCGAA
>CAYUFO010000030.1:0-12506 GCA_964443985.1 uncultured archaeon
TCGACACCGGAGGGCTCGCCGTCACCGTGGCGCTCGCAGGCGGCCTACTCACGGCCGCGAGGATCCGCGACGCCGTCGAGCAGACGGGCCTCGCCGAGAAGATCTCTCATCGGAAGCTCGTCCTCCCCGGCGATGCCGCCCCCATCGCCGCCGAAACAGGGCAGGTGACCGGCTGGGGGATCGAGGTCGGACCCCGCGATTGCGGGCAGCTACCCGCCTTCCTCGAAGAAAAAGCTTCTGCCGCCACCTAAGACCGTCATGAACTCCGCCGCCCACATCCTGGCCTCGCTATTCATCGGGCTCCAGTTCACCCACGACCCCTTGCTTCTCGGCCTCGCCGTCGTGGCGGGCTTCCTCCCCGACTTCGACCATCTCGCCCACGTCCCCCGGGCGCTTCGGACGGGGCGGTTCGGGTCGGCGTCGCGGTCGCGGTTCCACGAGCTCTACGGCCTGACGCTCTTTGCAGCGATGACGCTCTTCGCGGGAAGCTATTTCCCCCTCGTCTTCTTCCCATTGCTCGCCCACTACCTGCTCGACTACCTGAGCCGGCCGACGCGGCCGCTGTATCCCTTCGAGGGAGCCGAGATCCACCTCGAACTCTACCCGACATCGCTTTCATGGATGACCATCACGGAGGTGCCGCTGACATGCCTTTTGGCCCTGCTGACTTATCTCAGCTGGTGAGGGAGAAGCGGAAGCTCACGCTGCCCGACGTCTTTCCCGTCAACGCCAACCAGGTGTCGGGCCTGTCAGTCTATGCGAGCCTCGGCGTCGTCTACGCCCCCCTCGCCGCCGTGTCGGCCGCGCTTGTCCTCGACCTCCTCGACGGCATCGTCGCGCGAAGTCAGCGTAACATGTCGCGGCTCGGCGAGCTCACCGACTGGGCGAGCGACCGCTACTCGGAATACGTCATCTTCGGCTGGCTCGCCTACACGACGACGCCGTGGCTGCTTTTGGCCCCCATCGTCAACACCCTCATCACCTTCGCCCTCGTCCGGGGCGCCCCCGTCGCCGTCCTGCCCCTGCGCCACATCCTGCTTTTCTACCTCGTGGCCGTCCGGTTCCTATGAAGACAGTCCCATGAATAAACCGAGCCCCCAACAAGTCGAATCCTTTCAGCAAAAAATACTCGACCACTATCAGAGACATCGCCGGCAGTTCCCCTGGCGACAGACCCGCGACCCCTACGCCATCCTCGTCAGCGAGGTCATGCTCCAGCAGACGCAGACAGACCGGGTCGCGCCGAAGTACGAGGCGTTCCTTGAATCGTTCCCGACAGTGGATGCGTTGGCAGCGGCGCCGCTCGGCGAGGTGCTCGGGGCGTGGTCGGGGCTCGGCTACAACCGGCGCGCCAAGATGCTCCATCAGGCTGCGAAAAAGATGGTGTCAGAGTACCGTGGGCGCGTGCCTGAGACGGCTGAGGGCCTTGAGACGCTTCCCGGCATCGGCCCCTATACAGCCGCGGCCGTTGCCGCCTTCGCCCACAACCAGGCGACCGTCGTCGTCGAGACCAACATTCGGACGGTCTACCTGCACGAATTTTTCCCTGATCGAGAGCGGGTCGCCGACGGGGAGCTCGTCCCCCTCATCGAGGCGACCCTCTATCGAACGAACCCCCGCCGTTGGTACAACGCCCTCATGGACTACGGCGCCATGCTCAAAGAAACGCATCCGAATCCCTCGCGGCGGTCCGCCCACCACAGCAGGCAAAGCCGCTTTGAGGGCAGCGACCGCCAAATCAGGGGCGCCATCCTCAGATTCCTGCTGGAAAACGCAGGGACGAAGAAAAAGACGTTGACGAAGAGGATGCTAGAAGGAGGGATTGGCGACGACGAGGACCGAATCAAGAGAATCGTCGAGGATTTGAGACGTGAGGGTTTTGTCGCCGTCGGCAAGGATGGGAACGTGTCCCTTTCCGATTAGCCTTCGTGCCGGTTGTGAAAGACGATTTCTGCGAGGTCTTTGCGCGGCGGACGCTCGTTTTCCGCGGCCTGCTGCTTTTCTGAGAGCATGGGGGAGGGCTCGTCGGCGTGTCGTCCGACGACGAGCCAGCAGATGACCTCGTAGTCTCCTGGGATGCCGAAGATCGCCTTGGTTTTTTCCGGGTCGTATCCGGCGATGGGGTGGCAGACGAGGCCGAGTTCCGTGGCCTGAAGCATGACGAATCCGGCAGCGATACCGTCGTCGAACAGGTGGTAGAGCCTGCCGTCACCGGTCACGCAGTCGTCGTCTTTTTTCGAGTACGCGATGACGTACAGGCTGGCGGCAGAAGCCCACTCGTTTCCGGCAGAAAGCGCGGTTTTCGCCTTTTCGCGCATAGCCGCATCGTAGACGAAGAGGAACCGCCAGGCCTGGTTGTTGTAGCAGGAGGGAGCCAGCTGAATTGCCCGGCCAAGTTTTTCAATGATATCGCAGGTTATGTCTGCAGGGTCAAGCGATCGCAGAGACCTGCGGATCTTGATGGCTTCGGCGACGTCCATGCAGTATTCACTCCCGCGTTTTTGCAAGGAGCTCCTTGATTTTTTTCCGGTCTCGGGTGCGTTGATAGAGGGGCTGTTTCACCGTCTCGAAGGCTTCGAGCTGGTCTTCGAAGACGGGCTTATCCTTGGTTTCGTAGAAGACGCCGATTGGATACTTCCCGGTCTCTGTTGCCTTGGAGAACGCCGCCGTCCGGTCGCCGGGATCGTGGTCGTCGCCGAGGACGTAGGTGTGCTCGGCGAACCACTCGTAGGTGTTGAGCTTGTTGAAGCTCGGGCACGGCTGGAAGACGTCGACGAGGGCGTATCCGCGGTGCTCGATGGCGCGCTTGAATACCTCCTTGGCGTGGTCGGGGCTGCCGATGTAGGTGCGCGCGACGAACGATGCGTCGAGCGCTATTGCCACCGCCAGGGGATTGAAGGGCTCGGCTATGACGCCGGCCACCTGGACCGGGGTCTTGTAGCCCCTGAGGCTCGTCGGCGACGCCTGCCCCTTGGTGAGGCCGTAGACCATGTTGTTGTGGACGAGGTTGGCGACGTCGGGATTCCTTCGGATGGCGTGGAGGAAGTGGTTGCCGCCTTCGGCGTACATGTCGCCGTCGCCGCCTTCTGCGATGACGGTGAGGGCGGGGTTGGCGGCCTTGACGGCGGTGGCCACGGGAAGGGCGCGGCCGTGCAGTCCGTTGAAGAAGTGGCTCTTCACGTAGTGGGGGTTCTTGGCGGCCTGGCCGATGCCGGAGACGATGCAGACGTCGGCGGGCTCTTTGCCGAGCTCGACGAGGGCCTTCTTGAGGGCGTCGTTGATGCCGAAGTTGCCGCAGCCCGGGCACCAGGCGACGTCGGTGTCCGCGGGCATGTCGAATGGGTTTGCTTGGGGGGTCATGCCAGCACCTCCGCGAGCCGGGCGGTGAGCCCTTCCACCGAGAACGGACGACCGTCGTATTTTCTTATGTGATGCATGAATTCGACGCCGGTCTCGGCGCGCACGAGGCGGGCGAACTGGCCGGTGGCGTTCTGCTCGACGCAGACGGTCGATTTCGCGTTCTTGAGGAGCGTCCCGGCTTCGGCGGGCAGGGGGTAGACCTGGCTGAAGTGGGCGCAGGCGACGTCGTCGCTCCCAAGGGCCTCGACCGCTTCCTCGACGACGTGGCGGGTGGAGCCCCAGCACACGACGAGGGCGTCATAGCCGTCCTCCTTGGAGACCGTCGGCGGCACGGCCTTCTGCCGGATGCCTTCGAATTTTCTCAATCGCTTGTCGACCATGGCGGTGCGGATGCCTGCGTCCTCTGCGATGTGGCCGTCTTCGGGGTGGGTGTGGCTGTCGGCGGCGACGAGGCCCGGTCCGTGGCCGGGGACGGCGCGCGGCGAGACGCCCGAGTCGGTGATGGCGTAGCGCTGATAGTCCTCGGCTGCTTCGACGACGTGGCGCTCGGCAGAGATACCGTCCACGTCTATTTCGGGGACGTTGTAGTTGGCGTCGACGAAGGACTGGTCGGTGAGGATGAAGACGGGCACCTGGAACTCGTCTGCGAGGTTGAAGGCCTGGGCGGTGAATTGGAAGGCCTCCTCGATGCTGCCGGGGGCGATGATGATGCGGGGGAATTCGCCGTGGCCTGCGTGCAGCGCGAGCATGAGGTCGCCCTGCTCGGTGCGGGTGGGCAGTCCCGTGGCGGGGCCGGGCCTTTGGGCGAGGTGGACGACGACGGGGAGCTCGGCGACGCCGGCGAGGCTTAGGGCCTCTTCTTGGAGGGCGAATCCGCCGCCTGAGGTCGTCACCATGGCGCGGGCACCCGCGTATGAGGCGCCGAGGGCCATGTTGAGGGCGGCTATCTCGTCTTCGGCCTGTTCGGCGACGATGCCGAATTCTTTGGCGTGTTTGCTGAGCGTCGTGAGGACGCCCGTCGAGGGGCTCATGGGGTAGGCGGCGATGAAGTCGCAGCCTCCCGTGATGGCGCCGTAGCTCACGGCTTGGGTGCCCGACAGCAATAGCTCGTCTTTGGGTTCGTCTGCGGGTTGTATAGTGGATTTGAACTGGCCGTCCTCGCGTATCTTTCTCCCGGCGTCGAGGCCTTTTTTCAGGGCTGTGATGTTGTTTTCGACGATGTCTTTGCCCTTTTTGCCGAATCGTTTGGTGAGGTGTTCTTCGATGGGACCGGCTTCGAGCGCGAGCAGGCCGATGACGGCTCCGACGGCGACGGTGTTGGCGTAGATGGCGCCGCCGGCCTCGTCGGCGAGCGTGCTGAAGGGGACGTCGACGACGTCCCGGTCGGCGGCGAGCTTCTCGGCTTCGCCTACGATGACGGTGTCGTCTGCGATGCGGTCTTCGAGGTGGGGTATGGCATCGGCATCGAGTGCGATGAGCAAGTCGATGCGGTCGACGAATGCCCGCACCCTCCGGGAGGCGATGCGCAGCTCGGTGGAGTTGCTGCCGCCGCGCACGCGGCTCATGTATTCCTTGGTGGCGTAGACGTGGAAGCCCGCCTTCTTGAGGACGTGCATGAGGATGGATTCAATGGTCTGGATGCCCTGACCCGCCTCGCCTGCGATGACGAGGGAGAGGTCGGAGAGTTCAGTGTTTTCGTTTTCGTCGGTCATAGGGGTGCCCCCTTTTGTTCGGTTGGCTGGTAGAGCAGGGTATCGGGGTGGAAGGCGTACCAGGCGAACCAGAAGACGCGCTGCTTGACTATCTCCTCGCCGGTGTCGCTTCGGGTGACGGAAACGGCGCCTGCCTCGTCGGCCTCGATGCGTAGGGGAACATCGGCGACGGTGTCTTCGATGACCCCAAGCTCCTTTACGTCTTCGTCCTTATAAGCCGTGTAGGTGCCATCGACCTCGATGCCGTGGACGACGGTCTTGGGGTGTACGCGGTCGTCGCGCTCCTCGACGGGGAAGAGGAGGGCATCATCTTCGTAGTAGCTGCCGTAGGGGTCGCGGCCGTAGTCGCGGCTGTAGCCGGTGTCCCGGTCGAGTACCTCGGAGCCGGTATTGGCGGCCTTCCAGTCGCCCCAGGAGACGATGTCGATGGAGACGGGGGTGAGCTGCCTGCCGGCGAGGGAGCCGACCATGGCGCGGCCGTCTATCTGGCTCCAGTAGGTGTCGGTCTTTCGGTCGTACATGACGAGGTTGCTGTTGTAGAGCTTCCCGGAGGTGCCGAACTCGATTGCTTGGCCTGCGATGGTGCGCTCGAAGGCGATGCCCGACCCGCACAGGGGGCAGTAGGTGACAAGGAGGGGGTCGCCGGCTATCTCGTCGTTGACTATCTCGTGCCAGACCATGACCTGCAAGGGGTAGGCGCGTGTGACGCCCTCGTAGTCGATGGCCAGGACGAGTTCGTCGTCTGCTATCCATTCGTCGGCTTCGTCGACGGAAACGTATGTCGGCTCGTCGATGCTGGGGATGCCGTCCTTGGGCGGGCCGCCGCCCCGTATCTTTGATGGGTGGACGAGGTATCTGACGCCGTCGCCGGTGGTCTTGATGCCTGCCGATTCGTCGGCGGGGGTCAATGGCTCGTTTGAGGGAGCGGGTCCGGTTTGGCTGAGGCAGCCGGCCGAAAGAAGCAGGCCTGCGAGCAGCAGCAGAGCCGTATAGTTCAGGGTCATCGCTGTTTACTTTGGTCGACGGTGATGGATTTGACGTTGACGAAGGCATGGAGGCCTTCGCGGCCGAGATCGCGGCCGTAGCCTGAGCGCTTGACGCCGCCGAAGGGCGTTCGGGGGTCTGAGCGGAGGAGGTCGTTGACGGCGACGACGCCGGCGGCGAGTTTTCGTGCGATGGCTTCGGCGCGGGCGGCGTCATTGCTCCAGACGGCGGCGCCGAGGCCGTAGTCGGTGTCGTTGGCGAGGGCGATTGCCGCCTCATCGTCTGCGTCACGGTCGCGCCACGCAGTCTGTGCCGTGCGGGTCTTGGCGAGGAGTGCCTCGGCTTCGGGGAGGGTGAGCGTCTTGTAGGAGGAGATGCGTTCCTCGGTGGCGGGGTTGACGGACGTCCGATTCATGGCGACAGCACTATGTGCTAGGTCTATGAGGATATAAGCGGGCAGGTATCCCCGCGGAAACGGTCAATCCGTCAGTCGACGACTTCGATGCCCTTCCAGAAGGCGACGTGGTCGCGTATTTTTTCGGCGGCGGGTTTGGGCTCGGGGAAGTAGTAGGCTCCGTCTCTGCTTATCTCGCCTGCGACGACGACGTTGTAGAGGTGTCCGACCCCTCGCCAGGGGCAGTTCATCGTGGTGCCGTTTTCTTCAAGGTACTGGAAGTCGACTGACTCCTTTGGGAAGTAGATGGTGCCGTCCAGGCCGAACGCCTTGTCTGACTCGGCGATGAGCACGCTGCCGAGGAATGCTTTGGGCATGGTTGTTTAGCTCACCCCAGGGGTTTGATTAGTTGAGGTATTACGCCGTTTTCTTTTGGCAGCCATAGTATAAATAGTGTGGTGGTGATGGATGGGCGGGGGGGCTTTATCCATATAGGAACGTTTCCGTGACGATGAAGGCGTCGAGGGCCAGAAGCATGGCGTACAGGTAGATGATGGGTTTTTCCTCGTGGATGAGGCCGTAGATCATCCATACGAAGGCGACGAGGGTGCAGCGACCCCGAGGTGTCGCTCGCATGCCGGAGAGCCGGATTGGCTGCGGCCTCCTCCCGGCAATTAATCACTTGGTTTCCGGTTCTCCGCGGCATGAATATTGTAAATTTTTATGATATTTGTTTTCAGAATAAATCGAGCATGTGTCGAATGGCCGTTCCGAAAAAAGGGGAACAGATAGCCATTATTATAGGAAAAACGACGAATGGGATTTCAGCAAACAAAAAAATGCCCGGAGACGTCGGCCGACCCAGGAAAATAGACAAGCTCGACGCATCCCTCACCGTGCGCCTCAAGGCCAAAGAGCTCGCCGACTTCAGGAAGCTTTGCGACGCCGCCGACAGGAAGCCCGCAGACATCATCCGCGACTTCGTCCAGGGAAAGAACAGGGAGAACCACCCCGAACTCCTCGCCCGGTTCTCCGCCGATGACGCCGTCTGCCCCACCGTCGCCGCCATCACCTACCGCTACAACAAAGACACGGGGAAAATCGAAAGCCACGGCATCACCGAAGACGGCCGCGACCTGCTTTTGGAAGTCCACGAGCCGGACCACGTCGAAGAAGACATCAGCCACATGTACGAGGCCTACCAGAAGTACCTCGCCCACCAGAAGCCGAAGGACCGCCGAGCCCCCCGCAAGGTTCAAAGGATCTGACCCGTCGTCTTGAAGTGGAGCTTGGCGACCATGCCGAGTTCATCCGTGCCGTGCTTGTCGACGAACTCCTTTCCCGCATCCACGACATCCCTGCCAGCGCCGCCCGGCAGCGGGATTGCGTAGCGTTCAGAGAAGGTACGGCGGGCAACAAGGTAGGCGTCGCGAGCGAGAATCGAAGCGGCGGCTACCGCAAGGTCGTCTTCGGCCCGCGGACGCTGTTCAAGCTCAATGGTTTTTCCTCGCTGCATCAACCGTTCTTCGAGGATTCGTTTGTCTCCGAACTGATCTGATAGAGCATAGTCACAGTCCACTTTTTCGAGGAGGTTCTCAATGACGCGGGCGTGCGCCCAGGCGAGCAGGTGGTTCAAGTTGCCCATCTCGGCGTACAGGGAATTGTAGCGGGCAGGCGATATCGAAACGACGTTGTGGGGGGCCGTTTTCCGGATGGCTTTGGCCGCCCGGGCAACGGCTTCGCCCGATAGCGCCTTCGAGTCTCGGATGCCCTGCGACGCCAATCGATTCGCGAGCGTGGCATCGATGTAGACGCCCGCCACGACGAGAGGGCCGAAATAGTCGCCCTTTCCGGCCTCGTCGGTGCCGATGCGGGGACGAATCGATGGAGGGGCAGCCATGAATGGCCGAAGGCGTTCCTCGATGAACGCCTTTGCCTTGGCGCCCTGGACGACCAGTTTCCCTGATTCATAGAACGTCACCGTCAAGGAATCCTTTCTCGCTCGAAAGAAGGCATGTGGTGCGTCGTCAACGGAGAAGTGCAATCCGGCCAGGACGTGATGGACGTCGGGGTGGCGGTCCGCATCGACCAAGAGAACACGTGACGGCATACATCAATGTGGGAGGGAGCGCAGATAAAAGGAAGGGGAGGATAGTGGAAAAATAAAAAAAGAAGAGGGGACGAGCGCCTTAGAGGCGCTCGATGCCGACCTTCTTGACCTGGGGTTCCTTGATGGTGTCAGGCAGCCAGTCGGGCTTGTTGGCGGGGGCGGCGACTTCTCGGACGCTGCCGGTGAAGACGTGAACCTTCTTGGTGCCCCGCTCGCGGAGCCGGATGTCACTGAATCCTCTGCGGGCGGCCTTGAGGGCGGCCTGCCGGGGCTGTTTGCCGGAAAAGATGTGTTCGGTGTCCTTTCCGTTCTTCATCAATACAAAGTATTTCTTGTCTGCCATTTTATACATCACCAAAATTCAATGTGTATTGGGATGCTATAGTATAGTCACCAGTCTTTAAAAAGGCCACGGCGGGCGATTTTTCACATAAATACCCGCGTGATGTAATCTCCATTTCATATGGCATTTCAGTGGAAAGTCCTCCTCGCACTCCTCGTCTGTTGCCTGCTTGCCGAGACCGTTCTCGCCCAGGACTGCAATAACCTATCCCTGGTGCTCTCCACGCGGGAGCCCGAGCCCGGCCACGTCGTGGGCATCACGGTGACGAGCGCGGCTACCGGCATGCGTCTTTCCGGTGAGAGCCTTCGGGTCTACGATACGAAAACCATGGAGACCCTGACGGCGAAAACCAACAGCCAGGGGTGGTTCCAGTATCGTCCCCAGCATCCGGGGACCTATCGCGTTATCCCCCAGGCCCTCCGGTGGTGCTCTGCCGAGTTCACGGTGAAAAAGAGGATGCTGGAGGTCGGCGATGAGAAGGACCTCGTCTGGCCTGACAAATATCGCTACGAGACCGGCGAGCCCATCACGTTCTCCGTGCCGCCTGCGGTTGGCGTCAAGATCGTGCGTGAGGACGGGAGCCTGTGGCGGACGTTATCGGTGAGCAGGGCCGGCTTCGGCAACGTCTCCATCGACGAGCCGGGCACGTACGCGCTCGTGGTCGGGGAGGTGAGCACAGAGTTCTGGGGGCGCAACCGTTCCTTCGAGGTGGCGGCGGCGCCACGACTGCCTACACCTCCTTCGAATGAGTCGACGTCGGATGCGTCAACGACCAGCTCGCTGTCGACGACGAGCTCGGTGGCCGACTCCTCGACGTCAAGCAGCCTGCACGTCCCCGGGACGTCCCCGGGAATGCCTGAGAACCATTCTGGGGGCAACAAAAGCGCCGGGGATGCTCCTTCGTCGTCCCTGGGCTCATCTTTGCTTCGGATGGCGCTCGTCGCCCTTGTCGTGTTCCTTTTGGGATTGGTGGCGATGGCGGTCTGGGTCGCCCACAGGACTTACCGTGCGGCTAGGCCTTCGGGAAAGGCGGCGAAGGGCGGGGGGCGGGCGCCGAATCCCGGGAAGAAGACGGTGGGGGGCCCTTCCCGGGGCTCGTATCGCAGGTACCGGCCCAGGCGCTGAGGGATTAAATATTTTTATATTACTTTATGATATAGTATTACATGGATGCCCTCCTCAACGCAACCCTCATCGCCGCCATCGCAGGCCTCATCGCGCTCACCTACGCAAGCGAGACCATCCACCCCCCCGTCACCCACCTTGCCGACCTGTCCACCGAAGACACGGGAACCAGCATCCGCGTCGACGCCGAAGTAAGGAACACCCATCGCTTCGACGGAGGCTCCATGCTCCTGACCCTCGGCGACAACAAAACGACGCTCAAGGCCTACCTCCCCTACCACACCGCCACCCGCATCGCGAAAACCCATGACAACCTGACGGCCTGCCGGCTCGAACTCACCGGCGACCTCGCCGTCTACCGCGGCGAGCTCGAACTCGTCGTCGAGGACGCGGACGCCGTCCGCATCAGAGCATGCCCGTAGCCGCCTCCACCCTCGCCGAACACCTCTACTGCCCGCGGGGAGTATGGCTCCGCCACGTCGCAGGCATCGCCCCCGCGCCCACCCCCGACCACGACCGAAAGCTCCTCGCCCACCTCATCCGACGCGAATACAGCCTGCGCACACCCAAGATCCTCAGGAAGGCAGGCTCGCCAGACGACATCCGGGACCTCGTCGAGAACGAATTCGACGCCCTCGCAGAGGACCTGCCCATCGTCTACCGGGAACGGTTCGAGGACCAAGCGCTTAGCGGACTCCTCGCCACAGCCCGACGAGAAGGGGCGCCAGAACGCGACCGCTACGCCGACGCCCTCGCCGCGCTGATGCGGGAGCTCGGAAAGGGCCCTGCCCTGCTGTCGGTGACGCCATGGAAATCAGAATATGGATTGCGCTCGGACGGCTTGCGTCTCGCGGGCCGCATCGACAAGGTGAGAAAGGTCGAGGGAATCACCCAGCCAGTCACCATACGAACGGGCGCCGCCCCCGAAGACGGCGTCTGGGAAGCCGAACGCCTCCAGTCGGCCGCCTACGCCCTGCTCCTCGAGGACCGCTTCGGCGAGACCGTGAGCTGGGCCTGCGTCGAATACACCCAGGCCCTGGAGCACCGGCTCGTCCATGTCACAGAAAAGCTCCGCCGCCAGACGCTCGCCATACGAGACGACGTCGAACAGGTAATCAGCCAGAAGCAGCCGCCAGACATCTGCCCCCACGGCTACGGGAACCGGTGCGCGGGATGCGGGCTCAAAGAATCCTGCTACGAGGTCTAGGCCTCGGCCTTCTGGGCGGCCTTGTAAAGACGCGTCACGGTGCCGGCTATCTTGTTCCTGATGCGCTTGTTGACCTCGATGTCGATGAACTCGGGGACCTTCAGCTTGTTGTGCTGGAAGTCGCCTGAGAACTCTTCGGGATAGTCGCGAAGCAGCCGGACGGCGACGCGCTTGAGATACGTTTGCTTGATGCGGCCCATTTTTGAGAGAAAGGGATTACGACGAACTCCTATATAAACGCCGGAGCGGCCTCTCCGGCGGCGACGAATGCCTTCCCGAACCCGTAGCCAGCCCCCGCAGACACCTGGGTGAGGAGGTCGACCAGACGGCGCTGCGGCTCGAAGCGCTGCAGGTGCGGTCGCCCGGCGACGTCCCCCATCTGGGCGGCGAGCTCGACGGCGTCGTCAAAGCCCCCCAGGCCATCGATGAGGCCGAGCTGGCGGGCGCGGCTTCCCGTGTAGATGCGGCCGTCGGCAACCGATGAGACAAAGGCCACAGAGAGGTTGCGGTTTGCGGCGACGTCGGCGACGAAGTCGGCGTGGACGTCGTCGATGAGGCGCTGAAACATCTCCCGCTCCTCCTCGCGCATGGGCCGGTAGGGGCTGCCCGAATCCTTGAATTCGCCGCTCCTGATGGTGGTCGTGTTGACGCCCAGCCAGTCGAAGAGGTCATAATAGTGCTGCAGGCTCATGAGGACGCCGATGGAGCCCGTGAGGGAGTCCTCGTCTGCGAGGATGCGGTCGGCGCCGGTGGCGGCATAGTAGGCGCCGCTCGCCCCCGCTTCCCCTATCCAGGCGACGACTGGCTTTTCCGCGTCTTGGACGGCGCGCATGAGCTCCCGGCTCGCCACAGGATAGCCGCCGCCTGAATTGACCTCGAGGACGATGGCCTTCACCGAGGAGTCCTCGTCGGCGGCGGCGAGCTGGTCCTTGATGGCGGGGACGCTCGCACACGTCGGTCCCGCAAAGCTTGTCGGACAGGCGTCCAATGTGATGAGGCCCTTGACGGGGATGACGGCGACCTTGTCGGCGAAGACAGCGACGTCGTCGATGAAGGCGGCGAGCGAGTAGACCATCACGGCGAAGACGACGATGCACGCCGCCGCAAACAATCCGATGCCGACTTTCATCCACGAATCCACGGTCAACCACCCCAATAAGGGAGTTAGTTTATGACAAGGGGATTTAAAAGTAGAGATACGGGACCTCGAAAGAGGATGAAGAACCTCGGGCTGAAGCCCGAGGTTTCACCCAACGAACACCTTCGGGGTG
>CAYUFO010000031.1:0-10228 GCA_964443985.1 uncultured archaeon
CCCGCGGTGTCGATCGTGTCCGGATTTCCAAAGAGCTTCTTGATGCTGGCGTGGTCCCTTTTCGCCGCCGCCACCCGCATGTCGTCGCCGAGCTCCCGTCTGCCACGCTCGATGAGCACCTCTAGGAGGGCGGGATAGCGGGAGTCGTCGGGCAATCGTTTTAGGCGGTCTCGGAGGGTTGCGAGGGCGGCTTCCACGGCCTGTTCGCGGGCCCGGTTCTCAAGGCGTCTGGCTTCAAGGCGCGCTGCGGCGATGGCGCTCGCCCGCTCCCGCTCGGCTATGGCTGCGACCTCGTCTTGTGCCTGTTTCTTTATGGCTTTCGCCTGGTCGCGGGCGTCGGCGAGGATCTGCGCGGCTTGCGCGTCGGCCTTTGCGGTGATGGCGGCCAGCTCCTTTTCGGCGTCCTTTCTGAGCCGTGCTTCGAGTTCGTCTAGTCCCACGGTCTGTGCCTCGCTGTGGTCGTCTTCCTCAGTGGACTGGGGCGGGTATCTTCTGGATGAGGAAGTAGGCGATGGCGAATCCGATGATGACGATGGTCTCGGGTATGACGACGAGCAGCATCACTTTCGTGAACTGTTCTGGCTTTTCGGCGAGGACGCCCATGCCCGCGCTGCCGATGGCGCTCTGTGACCAGGCGGTGCCAAAGGCGCCGCCGAAGACAGACGCTGCTGCGCCGAGGGCGATTAATCCGGTTTCAACTTCCATTTTTTTGTTTCCTCCGTTTGTTTGTTGTGTTCGCTTTTTTTTTATTCCGTTGTGGTGGTGCGCGTGTAGGCGAAGGGCGTGAAGGGTTTTCCCCCGCCCTCGTAGAACTTCGAGAAGAATTCGGCGTAGTTGAGTCGGATGCCCTGGATGCTTGACTCGAACATGCCGAGGACGAGGTTGGCGAAGTGGAGGGTGAGGAAGAGGGGGAGGGTGACAAGTAGCGACAGGCCGAGGTCGTCGAAGCTGAAGAGGTTGTTGACGATGAGGGCGAGGGCGATGCTGCTCATCCCGATGGCCATGATCCTCGCGTAGCTGAGGATGTTTCCGATGAGGCCTGGGACCTCGACGAGGCCGAAGACGCCTTCGGCGTAGACGATGGTGGCGAGGCCTGCGGCGGCGATGACCGCTGAGGGGAGCATGACGGCTTCGGGGAACGTCGCAAAGAGGCCGGTGGCTGCGAGCACGCAGCCTGCGAGGGTGAAGGCGAGCCATCCGAGCTTGCCGAGGGCGTGCCTGCGGTCGTGTTTTCTGTGGGTCCAAAAGCCGATGGCGAATCCTGCCGACAGGTGGAGGATGCCGGTGACGATGGCGAGGAGGAGAAACGACTGGGGGTCGTGGAGGCGCTCGAGCGGTGGCGCGTAGAGGTGGCGGCCGAGGAGCTCGTGGTGGGCGAAGCCGAGGTATTCGTCGTAGACGACGCCGAAGACGATGGTGGGGATGGCGGCGACGGCCCAGACCCTGCCGAGGTCGGCGAGGATGCCGGCGGTCTTTTTCACGATGAGGCCGCCGACGAGCAGGGCGCCGACGCCGTAGCCGGCATCGCCGAGCATCATGCCGAAGAGCAGTGGGAATCCGAGGGCGAGGAAGATGGTGGGGTCTGGTTCGCCTTTCTTGGGCAGCGAGAAGAATTCGACGAGGCTTTCGAAGGGGGCGACGGGGCCGGGGTTGTCGAGGATGACGGGGGGGTCTTCGTCGGCGTCGATTTCTTCGAGGTGGATGCGGTTTTTCATGTTTTTTTCGAGGGCTGAGCGAAGGTCTGTGACTGTGTCTTTTCGGCTCCAGGCTTCGGCGACGAATAGGGTTTCGGTCCGCCCGAATCGGTAGGGTATCTCGGAGCGGGCAGCCTCTATCTCGAGCATCTCGCGCAGTCCCGCGACGGTCGCGTAATGCTTTTTCGAGAGTTCTGCGAGCTCTCTATCGAGGGCGGTTTCCTCGCGGCCAATCTCTTTGAGCTCGCGGGTGTGGCTGTGTATGAGGTCCTTCGGTCGTCCGGTGAAGCCGAGGACGTCCCTGGGGGGGAGGTAGTCGAAGCCCCGCTCGGCGAGCCGGGTGAGGATGGCGTCGGTGCGTGTTTTCTCGACGGCGAATAAGAGCACGGCTTTGTGACCTGCGGCCTCCTTTTTTATGACGTCGTAGGTGGTGGTTTCGGCTGATACGAGCGCCACTATCTCGTCGGTCTCGCGATTTTTTCCGGTGACGACGAAGACGTCGGTGAGGCTCCCTGAGAGCGTCGACAGGTCCGTGTCGAAGGGGGCGAGGCATCTGAGCGGGGTGAGGCGTTCGACGAGGACGTCGCGTCTGGCTTGGATCTCCCGCTGGCGATTGGTGATGCGTCCCAGGACCTCGTCGAGCTCGCTGGCGATGGCGGCACTCTTCTTCAGGAGGGCCGTCCGGGGCAGGGTCTTCTGGTCTGTGATGCGCTTTGGCGGGGTGAGGTGGGATTCGATGCCTCGAAGCCTGACGAGCCTCTCCGAGATGGCGGCGAAGTCCTCGAGCGGGGCGTCGCGCCGCAGCCTAGCGTCTGCGGGTGCCTGGCGTATCTCGAGGGCTCCCAGTCTGTGGAGGGTCTCGGTTGCCTTGGGCAGGTCGTCTCGGCAGCCGATGATGCGGACCTTTGCCATGGGCGTCGTCTTGGTGTTCATCCTGCGTCCTCCCCTTTGAGGTGTCGCTCGATGAGTGTCGCAAGCAGGAAATCGAGCGTCTTGTCGGGAGCGGTTGCCTTTTTTAGGTTTGTTGCCGCTGTTTGGGCGGTCGAGAGCTCTTTTTCGACGTCGGCTTTGATGGCAGCGCGGTGTTTTTTCAGAAGGTCTTTCTTGCGGTCTTCGGCTTCCTGTACGGAGGTGTCGAGGATGTCTTGCGACTTTTTTCGTGTCTTGGCGAGTCGGGTTTCCCCGTCTCGTCGGGCCTGCTCGATTTTTTTCGCGCATTCCTGCTCGGTCGCGTGCAGGCGTCCTATCGAGTCCTGTATCTGCTTGGCCACCCGAAAAACCTTGGTGTCTTTTTCCTTTGCTATTTGGGAAGAGGTTTATCTAGACGGGGGGTCTGATATATAAATAATCCATATAAAAAATTCATATACTATATACTTTATGTAAAAATGAGTCACCGCAAACTCCAGCTCATCGGGGGGTCGACCTATTCGATCTCATTGCCCAAGCAATGGGTAACATCCCACGCCCTCACACCTGGAGACGAAATCGAGGTCACCCCATTCGACCAGCACACCCTCCTCCTGCGACCTCCGGGCCCCCCCAAGCCGCTTGAAACCACCTTTTACGTCACCGGCGACATGTCGCCCGACCACGTCCAGCGCGCACTCATCACCCGCTACCTCCAGGGATACTCCACCATCCACGTCGCAAGCGACGACTATATGTCTTCCGAATACCGGCTCACGTTGAAAAACCGCGTCAAATACCTCATCGGCCTTGAGATTTACGGCGACGAGAGCGAATCGATGACGTTCAAGGTCCTCCTCAAGGACGACCTCAGCCTCACCGATACCATCGGCCAGATGCTGGCTGTCGCCGATTCGTCCTTTGACGACCTTGAAGCATATCTGGCCACCGGCAACCAGAAAGTGGCCGCAGACATCCTCCAACGCGACGACGAGATAGACAAATTCTACCACTTCATTTTGCGCATGCTTTCGCTGCAACGAGGCTATGCATCCGTTTATTGGGGCATCGTCGCCCGCCAGACCGAAAAGATAGGCGACTACCTCGAAGACACGGCCTGGCAGTTGACGCAGACGGGCTACGAGGCCGTGGAAGCCGAGGACCGTCTTTCCACCGTGACGAGCGACGTCCACGACCTCTTCCGCCACACGAGCGACCTCGTCGCAGAGAGGAACTTGCACGCTATCAACGACGTGCTCGCCGACGCCAAGGAGAAGAAGAGGGAGATACGCGATTATGTCACGTCGGGCCGCCCCGGCGGCGGCGACCACCTCCTCTTCTGCTATCTCAACCTCAAGGTAATAGCCACGCTCACCGGCGACATCTGCAGCGCGCTCCTCAACCTCACCTGATGGTCTGTCGGGCGGGTCGTGATTTTTAAAGGATTCCTGCGTATAGTCTTGTCATATGTGGTAGGTAATTGTGGTGGGTAATACATAATGGTTTACGTACGGAAAAACACCATCAAGGGCAACACATACTACTACCTCGAGCACACCATCCGCGACGGCGACAAGTTCGCCAAGAAAAGCAGGTACGTCGGCAAGCACCTCCCCCCGAAAAAAGAGCTCGAACAACGAAAGACCGACTTCCTCGCCGACATAGAAGCCGAAAGAGAACAGGACCATTTCGACGAATCACCAACACCCCCCTCCTCAATCATCGCCTGCAGCAACACCCGCGAAAACGAAGTCTACACCATCGACCCCGACTTCAAAAAGAAGGTGACCGCCATCCACGGCGGACGCCACCTGCTCAAATGCTTCCAGTGCTCGACGTGCACGGCAAGCTGCCCCGTCCAGCCCATCAACCGCGCCTTCAACCCCCGCCGCATCATCCGCCGGGCCACCCTCGGCGTCAAAGAAGTCCTCGCCGACCCCGCCATCTGGCTGTGCTCGACGTGCTACGCCTGCAACGAGCGCTGCCCCCAGCAGGTCCACATCAGCGACGTCATGCACGCGCTGCAGAACCTGGCCGTCGCCGAAGGCTACGCACCCGAGGTCGCCCTCGGCATCGGCGGCTACGTCGCCGACCACGGGCGCCTCTACGAGATAGTCGAATTCGAAGCCAAGCGCAGAAAGCAGCTCGGCCTCCCCGACGTCCCCGAAAACCCCGACGATGTCAAAAAACTCTTCAAGGAGACCGGCCTCACAAAATACCTCAAACGACAAAAAACCAAAAAAACCGATGACGCGTGACTACCTCCTCTTTCTGGGCTGCACCACCCCCGCCCGGGGCCTCGCCTACGAGCTGTCGGCGAGAAAGATAGCCGAGAAGCTCGACATCCGCTTTCTCGACGACGACCGGTTCGCCTGCTGCGGCTTCACCGTGCGGCCCCTCGACGAAGACGCCGCCATGGCCATGGCCGCCCGAAACCTCGCCATCGCCGAAGAGCGCGGCATGGACATCTGCACCCTCTGCACGGGCTGCGCGAGCTTCCCCGCCGAAGTCAACCGCCTCATGAAGGAAGACGAAGCCCAACGCGACCGGCTCAATGGCCTCCTTGGGAAAATCGGGCTCCACTACGACGGCGGCGTCGACGTCAAACACATAAGCCGCGTATTGCACGAAGACGTCGGCCCCGAAGCCATCAAAGGACAGGTCACCAAGCCCCTCAAGGGCATCAGGATAGCCGCCCACTACGGCTGCCACATGACCAAGCCGTCCGCCGCCTTCGGGGCCTACGACTCCGTGGAGAACCCCCGCGTCCTCGACGACCTCATCACCGCCACCGGCGCCACCGCCCTGCCCTACGCCACCAAGAACGAATGCTGCGGCGGCAACATCTACGCCGTCGACGAAGCCCTCGCCTACGCCATGGCCAACAAAAAGCTCGCCGACCTCACCACGGAAGGCGCCGACGCCATCACCCTCGCCTGCACCTTCTGCGACATCATGTACGAACACAACCAGCGCAAGATAGCGCAGACCTTCGACGCGGACTACAGCATCCCCGTCCTCTATCTGTCCCAGCTCCTCGGCCTCTCATTCGGGATGAAGCCCCAGGAGCTCGGCCTCCAACTGGCACGCGTGCGGCCCCAGGAACTCCTCAAAAAGATCGCGGAGGCGGGGAAGTGAGAAAGCACCCCCGCATCGGCGTCTTCGTGTGCCACTGCGGCCACAACATCGCCGGCGTCGTCGACGTCAAGGCCGTCTGCGACTACGCGAAAACACTGCCCTACGTCGCCGTCGCCGAAGACAACCGCTTCAGCTGCAGCGAAGCCGGCCAGAAGGCCATCGCAGACGACATCAAAAAGCACGGCCTCGAGCGCGTCATCGTGGCCAGCTGCACCCCCCGCATGCACGAGCCCCTCTTCCGCCGCGTCCTCGAAAGCCAAGGCCTCAACCCCTACCTCTTCGAGATGGTCAACATCCGCGAGCAGGACAGCTGGGTCCACGGCCACGACAAAGAAGCGGCCACCCAAAAAGCCAAAGACCTCGTCCGGGCCGCCGTCATGCGCGCCGTCCACCTCGCACCCCTCGCCAAGCCGACCGCCGCCGTCCAGAAGGCCGCTCTCGTCGTCGGCGGCGGCGTCGCCGGCATCTACGCTGCCCTCAACCTTGCCAACGCCGGCGTCAAGACCTACCTCGTCGAAAGGAAACCCACCATCGGCGGTACCATGGCCTTGCTCGACAAGGTCTATCCCGCCCTCGACTGCAGCCAGTGCATCCTCAGCCCCAAGATGGTGGAAGTCAAACAGCACGAGAACATCGAGCTCCTCGACTACTCGGAGGTCACGGCCGTCGACGGCCACGTGGGCAACTTCACGGTAACCGTGAAACGAATGCCGCGCTACGTCACCGACGAGTGCGTGACCTGCAACGCATGCGCCGAAAAATGCCCCGTCACGGTCGAAAACGAATACGACCGGGGCATGAGCGAGCGCAAGGCCGTCTACATCCCCCATCCCCAGGCCATCCCCGCAAAATACGTCATCGACGAAACCAAATGCCTCAAGCTCACAAAAGGCGCCTGCGGCATCTGCGAGAAGATATGTCCCACGAAGGCCATCCGCTACGGCGAGGAGTCCCAGGAAGTCACAGTCAACGTCGGCGCCATCGTCCTCGCCACAGGCTTTCACCCCTTCGACGCCGAGAAGAAGGAGGAATACGGCTACAAACAGTACCCCAACGTCATCACCAACCTCGACTTCGAGCGCATCGTCAACAGCTGCGGACCAACCGACGGCCACCTCCAACGGCGAAGCGACGGTAAAAAACCCCGCTCCGTCGCCTTCATCCAATGCGTCGGCAGCCGCGACGAAAAATTCAAGCCCTACTGCAGCAGCATCTGCTGCAACATCACCCTCAAGCAGGCCGCCCTCGTCAAGGACAAGAACCCCGACGCCGAGGTCTACGTCTACTACATCGACATGCGCACCGTCGGCAAGGGCGACGAGGAGGCCTACCAGCGCCTGCGAAAGCGGGGCGTCACCTTCATCCGGGGGCGCCCCGGCGAGATACGGGAGACCAAGAACAGCAATCTCGTCCTCGTCAGCGAGGACGTCGAAGCCGGCCTGCTCCTCGAAAACGAAGTCGACCTCGTCGTGCTCGCCGCAGGCTTTCACCCCCCAGACAACGTCGAGGAGACCATGCGGCTCTTCCACGTCCAAAAGGACCCCTCGGGCTTCCTCGTCGAAGCCCACCAGAACCTCAGGCCCACAGAGACCAGCGTCGACGGCGTCTTCCTCGCCGGCTGCTGCCAGTTCGCGAAAAACGTGAGCGACTCCGTCGCCCAGGCGGGCAGCGCCGCGGCCGGCGCCCTCTCGATTCTCGAGCAGGACGTCATCGAGGTCGAGGGCAACGTCGCAGAGATAGACGAGGGGAAATGCATCCGCTGCCGCATCTGCGAGCGCGTGTGCCCATTCGACGCCATCAGCTATAACGAAGCCGAGGACCGCATGGAGGTCAGCGAGGTCCAGTGCAAGGGCTGCGGCCTGTGTAACGCCGCCTGCTTCTCCTCTGCCATCCAGCAGCGACAATTCACCGACGACCAGATGCTCGCCCAGGTCAAGGCCGTCCTCGCGGAGGGAGCCGCATGACCAAAAAACACCATAAACCCAAAATCATCGGCTTCCTGTGCAACTGGTGCTGCTACGCCGGCGCCGACCTCGCAGGCATCGGCCGCCTGCAGTATCCCGCAGACATCCGCATCCTCCGGGTCATGTGCAGTGCCCGCATCGACTCCCTTCTCATCATGAAGGCCTTCAGCGAAGGCGCCGACGCCGTCTTCGTGGGCGGCTGCCACCCCGGCGACTGCCACTACACCCAAGGCAACTACTATTCGCGGCGGCGGTTCGCCCTCACCAAGAAACTCTTGTCGGCCGCGGGCATCGACCCCCGCCGCTTCGTCGTGCGCTGGGTGTCGGCAGCCGAAGGCGCCCGGTTCGCCGACGAGATGAACGCGCTCTCAAAGGAGGTCGCAAGGCTCGGCCCCCTCACCCTCAAGGAGGCGAAGCATGGCTGACGCGCAGGCAGAGATTCGAAAGACGGCCAAGAAGCTGTTAGGTGAAAAGAAGGTCGACGTCGTCGTCGGCTACGCGGCGGGAAGCAATCCCCTGCGGACGACGCCCTACTTTGCCCGACGGGAAAAAGAGATCGACAACCTTGTCTGGAACGACTACTGCACCTACAACCTCGCCAACTACCTCCCCCGTCACGCAGACGAGCGCGTCGCCGTCGTCGCCAAGGGCTGCGACAGCCGAAGCGTCATCGAGGTCGTCAAGAACGAGCAGGCCAAGCGCGAGAAGGTCTACGTCATCGGTGTCGTGTGCCCCGGCGTGCTCTCCGCCGAAAAGGCGCTCGCCAAAATAGGGGCTAAAGCATACGATACACCTCCCGCCTTCGACGAGAAGCTCCTCGAAGACCGCTGCACCCAATGCATCTGCCACACGCCCCCGCTCGCCGACACCCTCATCGGTGAGCCCTTCGACGAGCCCACGCCGCCGCTGCCGAAGAAGGTCGAAGAGTTCCTGGCGAAGACCCCAAAGGAACGTCTCTCGTTCTGGAAGAAGGCGTTCTCCCGCTGCATCAAGTGCAATGCCTGCAAGGAGATATGCCCCAACTGCTTCTGCGACTCCTGCGTGCTCACCGACCGCCCCGAGTGGCTCGACAAGGAGCGCGCAGACGAGCAGCTGTGGCTCTACCAGCTCATCCGCGTCTACCACAACGCCGGCCGCTGCACGGAATGCGGCCAGTGCGTGCGGGCATGTCCCATGAACATCCCCCTCGGGCTCCTCATCAAGCCGATGCTCGAGGACCTCAAAGAGCTCTTCGGCTACGAAGCCGGTCTGAGCCTCGACGAGAAGGACCCGCTGGTCACCTACAATCTCGAAAGCGACGAGGGGATGCTAGAGTGACCGACGCATACCTCCTCAAGGGAAAGGACCTTGGCAGCTTCGTCGCCGCACTTGCCAAGGGACGCGAGCTCTACGGCCCAGTCGAAGATGCGGGAAGCTCCTACTTCACGAAGGTGGAGGGCCTCAAAGACATGACGCTCCCCGACGTCAACACCGTCACGCCCGCCAAGGAAGGCCGGCTCCCCCACGATTCCCCGTTCATGGCGCTCGAATGGAAGAAGCATCAGGTGAGGCCCGTCGACGCCGCGCCGACCCCCGAGCGCGTCTATTTCGGCGTCAGACCCTGCGACGCCGCGCAGTCCAGGCTCCTTGACGCCGTCTTCCTCGCCGACCCCGTCGACGACGTCTACCGGTCTCACCGCGACTCGCTGCTCGTCGTGGCGCTCGCCTGCGAGAAGGCGGGCTACTACTGCTTTTGCCCGGCCGTCGGCGGCAGCCCCCACGGCCGCGAAGGAGCCGACATATTCCTTGCAAAGGTGAAAGGCGGCTACTTGGTCGAAGCGGTCAGCGAAAAAGGAGCAAAAGAAATAAGAAAAGCCGACAAACTCCTCAAAAAGGCACCCGACGCCATCACGAAAGAAGAACAAGCAAACACTGAAAAAACGCTCACAACCTTCATCCAACACCCGATGCTCGCCAAGGACCTCCCCGAAAGGCTCATCGCGAATTGGGACGCCCCAGTCTGGGAGCAAAACGGCGCCAAGTGCATCGGCTGCGGCGTGTGCACGTACCTGTGCCCGACGTGCTATTGCTTTGACGTCAAGGACACGTTCAGCGACCTCGAAGGAAAGGGTCACAGGCTGCGCTGCTGGGACGCCTGCACCATGAAGAATTTCACCAAGATGGCGGGCGGCCACACCCCCCGCGAAAGGCAATCCGAGCGCCTGCGCCAGCGCATCGCCCACAAGTTCAGCCACATCCCCGAAAAATACGGCTTTTTCGGCTGCACGGGCTGCGGCCGCTGCACCAAGCACTGCCCCGTCGACGTCAACCTTCTGGGCATCCTGGAGGAACTCGGAAAGTGAAAACAAAGCACGCCTACGTCCCCGAGGAATGCGAGGTCCTCGACGTCGCCGAGGTCACGGGCGACGTGTCGTCGTTCAAGGTCAAACCCACTGACAAGAAATCAAGGCTCTTCGACTACCGTCCCGGCCAGTTCATGGAGCTCTCCATGCTCGGCGAGGGCGAGTGCCCCATCTCCATCAC
>CAYUFO010000031.1:10328-12341 GCA_964443985.1 uncultured archaeon
GCCAGTTCATGGAGCTCTCCATGCTCGGCGAGGGCGAGTGCCCCATCTCCATCACTAGCACCCCGAGCCGAAAGCACCACATCGAGTTCGCCGTCAAGAGAATGGGGAAGGTGACGAGCACCATCCACGAACTCGAAGCCGGCGACTCGCTTTGGGTCAGAGGCCCCTACGGCAACAGCTTCCTCGACAAAGATTTAGAGGGGCACGACGTCCTCTTCATCGCAGGAGGGATTGGTCTGGCGCCGCTTCGCTCAGTCATCAATTTCATCGCTGACAACAAGAAAGACTTTGGCACGTCCACGATTCTCTACGGCGCCCGAAACCCCGGCGAGCTCTGCTTCACCTGCGAATACGACGCCTGGAAGAAGAGGGGCTTCGACATCCACGTCACCGTCGACGCCGGCGATGACGACTGGCACGGGCCAGTCGGCGTCGTCCCCGCGCTCCTCGACGACGTCCGCCTCAAACCCAACAACTCCAAGGCCGTCGTCTGCGGCCCCCCCGTCATGATACGCTTCACCGCCCTCGCATTACGCGACAAGGGCTTCGCCGCCGCCGACATCGTCGTGTCGCTTGAGCGCCTCATGAAATGCGGCATAGGCAAATGCGGCCACTGCAACGTCGGCAGCACGTACGTCTGCATCGACGGGCCCGTGTTCACATTGAAAGAATTGGAAGGCAACCCCGAATACACGCTCTAGGCTATTAATGTCATGTCATCGCATTCTATCAGCATCGTGAACGCTGGTTCGACATTCCGAAAGGGTCTCTCGAATGGCATGGCGGTCTCCTGGGATCTTGTCCGCGTCATCCTGCCGCTCTCCATCGCCGTCTCGCTTGCCGAGCGGGCCGGCTACCTCCAGGCGGTCGCCCGCGTCTTCGAACCCCTCATGGGGGTCTTCGGATTGCCCGGCGAGGCGTCGCTCGCCCTCATCACCGGCTGGTTCGTCTTCCTGTACGCGCCGCTCGGCATCATCGTGGGCTTCGGCCTCACCGCCCGCGAGATAACGATCCTCGGCGTCATGCTCTCCATCGCCCACAACCTCGTCGTGGAGTCGGCCGTCCTCGTCGACCTCGGCGTCCGGGCGAAGCGGCTGGTGCTGGTGCGCTTGGCCGTCTCGTTTGCCGCGGGCATCGCATTGAACGTGGTGTTGCCGTGATGGGGGGTGGATATTAGCCGAGGTCGTCGTCGGCTCGGTCGTTTCGACCGCCAAGATAGCCGTCATCGCGACCGCCTTCATCGTCGCCGTCGAATTCCTGCGGGCCGCCAAAATCCTCGACTACGCCAACAGATTCTTGGGTCCCGTGGAGCGGCTGTTCAACATGCGCCACGAGGGCATGGTGCCCCTCCTCGTGGGCTTCCTCTTCGGCATCGTCAACGGCGCCGGCGTCCTGCGCCACTACGCCCGCGAAGACCGGGTCTCGAAGAACGACCTTGCCCTCGTCGCCCTCTTCATCTCGACGTGCCAGCCTTCATCGAGGACAGCATCATATTCGTCGCCGTCGGCGCCTCGGCCTTCTGAATCTTCGGCACCCGCTTTGTCATCGCCGTCGCCGTGACCGCCCTCGCCGGCCACGCCCTCCTGGTGTGGTGGCTCATCGACGGGAAGAAAGGAACGAAGCAAGAATCAGTCTAGGGGCGCGTTCTTATCGTCGACGCGGACGACCGTCGGTTTCTGGACCGGAGCGTCCTTTTCGTCGACGTAAGCGAAGGCCATGACGATGACGCGGTTGCCGACGCTGGTGAGGCGGGCGGCGGCTCCGTTGGCCCCGATGACGCCCGAGTCCCGCTCGCCCTCGATGACGTAGGTCTCAAAGCGGTTGCCGTTCTCCATGTCGGCGACGAGGACCTTCTCGTGGGCCAAGATGCCTGCCGCGTCCATGAGGGCGCGGTCGATGGTGATGCTGCCCTCGTAGTCGACTTCGGTCGCGGTGACCTGCGCGCCGTAGATCTTTCCCTTGAGGAGTTCGAGCAACATGGCAATTGAATACATTTATTCACGGAGTTAATAT
>CAYUFO010000032.1:0-11917 GCA_964443985.1 uncultured archaeon
CGACCACCCAGACCAGGCCCACGTCGTCCTCAAGCAGGCGGGGCTCCCTGCATCCCTTGTCGACATCGTCGCCGTCTACCTCGAGGACCGCCCCGGGGGCCTGCACGAGGTCGTCAGGCTCCTCGCCGAAAACGACATCAACGTCGAGGACGCCTACGGCTTCGTCGTGGCGGCGGGGCAGTCGGCGGTGTTCGTCTTCGAGGTCCGCGACGTGAGCCGCGCCACCGAGCTCCTCGCCGGCCAGGGCATCCCGGTCGTCAGCGAGGACGCCCTGTTCGGCAGCGACCAGGGATAATTTATAAAGCCGGCAACCCATACATAACGAGTTTCATACGAGACTTCTAGGTTGGGTGGGAAGAAAAAATGTTGGGCATCAACGACCCGTGGATTTGGAGCGCCTATCTTTTGTGCATCATCAGCGCAGCGATATGCGTCATCTACGGCATCATGAACTGGAACAAGGGAGCAGAACACGAAAAACAAGACATCGCAGAAGAACACGCGTGGGAAGAAGAGGAAGAAGAGATAGAAGAAGCGCTTGGGGGGGCATAGAAAATGAACGTCGTCCTCTTCACCGTCATCGTACTGCTGTACCTGCTCGTCATCGGCTACCTCGGTTATAAGGGGTACAAGGCCACCAAGACCAGCGAAGACTACATGGTCGCCGGCCGCAAGATACACCCCTACATCATGGCGCTGAGCTACGGGGCCACCTTCATCTCGACGTCGGCCATCGTCGGCTTCGGGGGCGTCGCGGGCCTTTTCGGCATGGGGCTTTTGTGGCTCACGTTCCTCAACATCTTCGTGGGCATCTTCATCGCCTTCGTCGTCTTCGGAAAACGCACCCGCAAGATGGGCCACAACCTGTCGGCCCACACGTTCCCCGAGCTCCTAGCCAAGCGCTTCGACAGCCGCTTCATCCAAGGTTTTTCGGGACTCGTCATCTTCCTGGGCATGCCCTTGTACGCCTCCGTCGTCCTCATCGGCGCGGGCCGATTCATCGAGACCACCCTCGCCGTCAACTTCGACATCGCGCTTTTGATATTCAGCCTCATCATCGCCGCCTACGTCGTCCTCGGCGGCCTCAAGGGCGTCATGTACACCGACGCGCTGCAGGGCAGCATCATGTTCATCGGCATGGCGATACTATTGGTATCGACGTACAGCATGCTCGGCGGCATCGCCGAAAGCCACCAGGCGTTGACGGACCTCGCAGACCAGGTGCCCGAAAGCCTCGCCAAGGCAGGCCACGCCGGCTGGACCGCGATGCCCCCGGCAGGGAGCCCCTGGTGGTGGACGCTCGTGTCCACCATCGTCCTCGGCGTCGGCATCGGCGTCCTGGCACAGCCGCAGCTCGTCGTCCGATTCATGACCGTCAACAGCAACCGCGAGCTCAACCGGGCCGTCCTCATCGGCGGCGTCTTCATCCTCATGATGACGGGCGTCGCCTTCATCGTCGGCGCGCTCTCCAATGTCTACTTCATGGAGACGGGAGGAAAGATAGCCATCGCGAGCGTCCCCGAGGGCAACTCGGACCTCATCATCCCCACCTACATCAACAGCGCCATGCCCGACTGGTTCGTCTACATATTCATGCTGTCGCTACTGGCTGCAGGCATGTCGACATTGAGCAGCCAGTTCCACGCCATGGGCACGGCCATCGGCCGCGACTTCTTCGACCAGTACCTCATGCGCGGAAAAGAGACCCAGGACCAGTCGGTCCTCGTCACCCGCATCGGCATCATCCTCGCCATCATCGTGGCGGTGGTGTTGGGTTACCAATTGCCCATCTCCATCATCGCCCGGGGGACGGCCATCTTCTTCGGATTGTGCGCGGCCGCCTTCCTGCCTGCCTACATCGGCGCCCTCTTCTGGCGGCGGATGACGCGAGAAGGCGCCATCGCAAGCATCATCGCAGGCACTGCAGCGAGCGTCTTCTGGCTCGTCTTCGTCCACCAGAAGGAATCCGAAGCTCTCGGCATCGCCAAGATGCTCTTCGGCCGAGACGTCCTCTTTACCAGCATGCCCTGGCCCGTCGTCGACCCCATCGTCGTGGCGTTCCCGGTGGCACTGGTCGTGGCCGTTGTCGTGAGCCTCGCCACCAAGGCGCCCGAGGAAAAATTGGTCGACAGCTGCTTCAAGGGGATTTAGCCAATCCTCTTGGCCTCTTTTCTTTTCCTCCCTTCTTTCCCAGAGCGTCAAGCAGGCCCCGGCGAGGGTACGGGGGAAGGCTGATAGGGGGGAGAAATAAGAGTCACTGGTGTTCTTTGCCAAGGAGGAACGCCTTCTCGTTCACCGCTCTCACCTTCTCGGGGACAAGGCGACGGATGACGGAAAGGAGCGTGTCATCTGCGAAGGGGAGATGCTTGGCGGCGACGCCGACGAGCGCGACGTTCTGGGTGAGCGGGTTTCCTGCCCGTTCTGCCAGCCCGAGGGCGTTGACGACGATCGTCTCGGTTCTTTTTTTGAGGGTGGCGACGAGTTCGTCAACGGCAGGGTAGTCGCCGACCGGGATGGGCCGGTCGTTGGAAACAACGACGCCACCGTCTTTGACGAAGTGCAGATAGCGCACGGCTTCCAAGGGCTCGAAGGCGAGCAGGACATCGGCTGCGCCGTGTGCGATGAGGGGGCTTTGGACTGCTTCGCCGACACGCAAAAAGGATACGACGCTGCCTCCGCGCTGGCTCATGCCGTGGACCTCGCTCTTTTTGACGTCGAACCCCTCCTCAAGGGCCGCTTCGGACAGGATGCGGCTGGCGAGGATGATGCCCTGGCCGCCGACGCCGGCGAGGACTATGTCTGCTTGGGGTTTCATGGTCCTATCGCCCCCACGGGGCAGGCGGCGGTGCAGATGCCGCAGGCGGTGCAGCGGACGGCGTCGATGACGGCCCGTTTCTTCTCTTCATCGAATGAAATCGCCGGACAGCCGACGGTGAGGCATTGGCGGCATCCCGTGCACGCTTCGGTGACCAGGTATCCCTTGGCGTCGCGGAGCTTTCGTTTTTCGAGGATAACGCAGGGGCGGCGGGCGATGACGACGTGGACGCCTGATTGTTCTGCAAGCGCTTTCTTTATGAGCTCTTGCCCCTCCCCAGTGTCGTAGGGGTCGTAGACGACGCACGATGCGACGCCGCAGGACACAACGACGTCCTCGAGGCATATGGCTTGCCCCTTTGTGCCGTCGGCCCTGACGCCTGTGAGCGGTGTCGGCTGGTGGCCGGTCATGGCGACGACGCTGTTGTCGAGGATGAGCAAGGTGAAGTTGGCGCCGTTGTAGCAGGCGCTCATGAGGCCCGTGACGCCCGAGTGCAGGAACGTGGACTCGCCGATGACGGCGGCGACGCGGGAAAGGCCCGCGTAGCTCATGCCCGCCGCCTGGCCGATGGAGGCGCCCATGCACACGCACGATTGGAGGATGCCGATGGGGGGCTGGACGCCGAGGGTGTAGCAGCCGATGTCGCCGGTGACGACGGCGGGCTCGGCCTTCTTGAGCGACCAGTAGGTGCCCGTGTGGGGACAGCCGGCGCACAGCACCGGCGGCCTGACGGGGATGGGCAGAGGGGTGGTCGGGCACTGGTCGGTGGCGCCGTCGGCGAGGGTGCAAACGAGATCTGGAGACAGTTCGCCTTCCCGTGGGATGAGGCCGGTGAGCTTTCCCTCAACGGGGACACCATGTGTTACGGCGATGGCGGCCAGTTCCTTTTCGATGAGGGGTTCGCCCTCCTCAAGGACGATGACGCGTTTCGAGTGCGTGAAGAGCTCTTCGATCTTCTTTCGGGGGAGGGGGTAGGTTCCGATTGAGAGGAAGGAGACGTCGTCGCCGTAGTATTCGCGGGCGTAGTTGGCGGCGGAGCCTGCGGCGATGATGCCGAGGCCGTCTTTTTTGGCAAGGGATAGGGTGTTGTACGGTGACTCGTCGGCCCATGCCTGAAGGTTTTTCTGTTTCTCGTTGAGGGCCTTGTGGCGCTTTCTCGCGTTGGCAGGCACCATGACCCAGCGGCTGTTGTCCGGGGTGAACGCCGCCGTCTTTTGCTTTGTGATGCTGCCGTAGGAGACCGGGGAGCTGGTGTGGGAGACGCGGGTCAAGGAGCGCATCATGACGGGCGATTCGAACTGCTCTGATAGGTCGAAGGCGCAGGCGACCATGTCCTTGGCCTGCTGGCTGTCACGGGGCTCAAGGCAGGGAATTTTTGCAAATGATGCATAGAACCTGCTGTCTTGTTCGTTTTGGCTTGAATGCATGTGGGGGTCGTCGCAGGCGACGAGGACGAGGCCCCCCACGACGCCAGTGTAGGCGAGCGTCATGAGGGGGTCGGCTGCGACGTTGAGGCCGACGTGCTTCATGCAGCAGATGGTGCGGACGCCCGTCATCGAGGCGCCGATGGCGTTCTCGAGCGCCACTTTCTCGTTGACGTCCCAGTTGGCGGTGTAGCCGTGCTCGGCTGCGAACCGGGCGAGCGTCTCAAGTATCTCAGTCGACGGCGTGCCCGGATAGGCGGTGGCAAGCGATATGCCCGCCTCGACCGCGCCCCGGGCGATGGCCTCGTTTCCCGACAATACGTAGCGTTTCGCCATTGCATCACTTATGGGTGAAAGCATATATTAACGGTAACATATAGTGGTAACCATGCGTGCGATTCTCCTGCTGTGCATCGCCGGACTGTTCGTTGCAGGATGCCTGAGCGAAGCCCCCACGCCGGCTCCCCCGACTGCCGGTGAGCCGACGACCTCTTCTCCCGATTACGCGCCGACGTCCCCGTCCCGGATTGCCGACTGCTTCGAGCCCGGCGTCGCTCAGTTCGCGCCAGGCGGCGAGGAGGCCGTCATGGTGTGTCTCGTCAAGCAGGCCGTCGAAAGCGGGGACTGCGAAGCCTATTTCTCCCCCGCCAACGTCGCCCGCATCGACGCCATCGTCGAAGAGCGGTTCACCAACAGGGGGGCCGAAAGCTTTGCGGGGGTGCGAGAGGAGGCATTCGATATCTGCCAGGGATTCATATTGCTCAAGAACGCCCTTTCGACCTGTGGCCAGCGAGACATCGACGCGCTGGCGGCCTTCGCCGAGGAGACCAGCGGTTTTTCGTTAACCGGGTCTCCCGGCGGCATTGAGGTCATGCTCTCGTCGGCAGGCGATTGCTCGCGCATTAGACAGGGGGATGAAACCGTCTGTGACTCCCTGTCTTCGAGTAAACGCGAGCAGTGCCGCATTACCGCTCAGAACATCCCTCAAGCCTGCCTCGGGGATGTCGACTGCCTTCTCGGCCTCGCCCTGGCCCGGTTGACGCCTGAACCCTGCCGTCTCGTCGAGGATGGCGAGGAGCGGGCCCGCTGCTTTTTCTTCATCGACTTCTTCGTCGGCGAGGATGTCTGCGCATGGCGTGACGAATCGACGGGTCAAAGCGTCTGCGTTCCTGTGGAAGACGACGGCACGGGAATGAGTGACGGAGCCCCCACCGAGACAGGATTCGCCTCTATCACTCCAAGGGAGGAAGGGGTGGCCTATCCCCTTCAGGGGCCGGTCGAGATAACGTTCACGAACGCCGCCGGCGACGCCCTGACACCTGTTTCCGCCCTCCTTGAGGTTCCTGGAGGCTCATGCATCGCCGACGAGAAGGATACGGTCAAACGTGTCCCTCCCGGTGACTCCTTCACCCTCTCATTCACCGACTGCCCCACCCCGGCTCTTGGTGCCGGCTCGGTTGGTCAAGCAGACGTCTCCGTGTCCTATCTCCTGGAGAAAACGGGAACTGTCACCCACACCGTCGAAGGAACGATGCCCTTCGTCGTTGCCGGAGGAACAGCATGATCATCGACTGCCACGCCCACGCGTATCCGGACGACTTGGCGCCGAAGGTCGTCGGCAAGATCGAGGGATTCTATGAGGTGAAAGCGGCCCACGACGGCACCCTCGCAGGGCTTGCCGCCTCGATGCGGGAATCCGGGGTGGGTCGGACGGTCATGGCGCCCGTCGCCAACCGTCCCGAGCACGTGGCGTCGGTGAACGCATGGATTCGAGAATCCCGTGGAGACTATCCCGCCATCACCTTCTTCGGGGCCTTCCACCCTCAGGTCGACGAACCCCTCGCCCTCCTTGACGCGCTCGCCTGCGACGGCGTGGGGGGCGTCAAACTGCAACCCAACGCCCAGCGCTTCTACCCCGACGCAAGGGAATACTGGCCGCTCTACGAAAAGATGACCGACCACGATTTCGTCGTCCTCTTCCATGCCGGCGACGAGGTCAAGCCCTTCGAGCCCCTGTACGCGGCGCCTGAGCGATTCACCGCCGTCCTCGACTCCTTCCCCGAGCTCTCCGTCGTCCTCGCCCACCTCGGCGGCCACAAGACCTGGGACGACCTCGACGCCGTCCTCGGCTACGGGAATGTATGGTACGACACCGCCTACCAGCCCGAGACCATCACCGCCGAGAAATTCCACGAGCTCGTCGACCGCATCGGCATCCAAAACATCGTCTTCGGCACCGACTACCCCTGGGCCGACCCCAGCCACGACGTCACCTGGATACGCGAAGCCCTCGACGACAGGAAAGCCGGACAGGTGCTCGAAGACAACGCCGAGACCCTTCTCTCGCGCTAGCGACCGGAACGTTGCTCGAAACGCCGCCCGAACTGCTCCATGACCTGCAACGTCTCATCGAGGCTTCGAGGGTCGTCGAGGTAGAGGTGGTGGAGGTAGGCTTGCACCTTCTTGACCGGTTCCCGGCGCTCGCGAGCCGCCAATTCGCGCGCCTGGTCTGTGTAGAAGTTTTCCGGACGATGCCAGCGGTACGCATAGTGGAGGAGTTCGGTGAGCGTGTCCTCCCGTCCCGTGTCCTGGCCGCGCCGATAGGCGAGCCGCTCCTCGAGGGCGAGCTCGGGGTTGTAGAATGGACGGTTCCATTTGGCGCCCTGGCGGGTGATCTTCCGTAATCCCCTTTTCCCAAGCATCAGGAGCCGGTCGGCGTCGAAGACGACCTGCTCTTCGAGGCCGGGCCGTTTTTCCCCGTTGGCCGTGGCGCCGTCGCCTGTGACTGGCTCGATGTCGCCTGCGAACGACTCCTTGAGGTAGTCGAGCATGTCGAGGGCCTTCCGTCTCTGGTCCTCGGGGAGGCCTGCCGCCTCCAAGAGCTCCTCGTCGAGCTGGCGGCGCATCCTCTCGCGTATGGCGCCCGTGGCCCCGCGCTGGATGCGGGTGAGGTCTTTGACAAAGGCGACGGTCTCAAGGACGTCGCGGTCGATGTCTGCGCCCTCGCGGCTCAGGGGGTCGGCGAGCGAGTTGGCGAGTTCCACGGCTTCGCTTGCGTGCTTGAAGCCGTAGTCTGGCTGGCCGAGGAATCGTTTTTGGGTCTTCGGGGCCATGGCCGAAAGCAGTCGGTTGGGCCATGGCGTCCGGCTCGTCCAGGCGGGCCGCTGGTAGAGGCCGAGGGGGATGGTGCGTGGGGGCCCGATGCCTGAGAGATCGGTGGCTCCCTTGTATTCTACGGCGACGAAAAAGCCGGTGAAGTGCGTGGCGACGCGCCTGAGGTCGGCGAGGCGTTGGGGGTTGATGTCGGTGACCTCGAAGAGCTCGTCCTGGCCTGGCTGGCCGATATCTGTTGACGGCTGCGGGGTGTTTCGCAGGCCCTTTAGGTAGCTGCGCATGCGGTTGGAGGTATCGACGAACACCTTGGCGTCGGCGCGTCCGACCGACTCCCTGTCGACCATGGCGTCGTTGATGGCGCGCATCGTTTTTTCCTGTCGGGCCTGGTCGGAGGATACGAGGGGTGCGAGGCGCTTGAGCAGTTGCAGTTCGCCTGTGGTTACCTCCCCTGCGCTGTTCCATCGGGTGATGACGTCGACTACCACCCTCTTCAACTCGGCGGGCGTCGCCTTCGCCCCAAGGGTCGTGTACTTCTTGAGTGAATCGATTTCGCCTTGGGTGAGGGCTTCGGTGTCGTTCGTCAAGTCGGTGAGGGGGAGCTGGGTGCGGCGCTCGTACGGGTTCGTCTTGCGCCCGTATTCGGCGACTTTTTCGAGGTAGGAGACGAAGTGGTCGGGGTGGACGTGGCCGCTGCCCCAAAGCTGGTGGACGTCGGCTTTGACGGGCCGCACTTTCCCGTTGATGTAGGTTGGCTTTCCGTCGATGAGCTTTCTGAGCCATCGGCGGACGGCGCGCCCTTGGATGACGACGGTGGCGTCGTCTTGCTGGATGGTGTGCTCGATGACGCGGCTTCCCTTCGTGTTCTTGTTGAATTTCCCGGGTGTCAGGATGACGGCTCTTTCTTGCGTGAGGGCCTCGATGGCTTGGGCTTCTCCCATGTTCTTTTGCTTGCGGCGCTTCGCGTTCGGTTTTTTGTCTTTGGAGACGTCGAGGGGGACGAGGTTCCGTTCGGAGAGTCGCTTGATGCTACTGGTCGCATACAGGTGGTTGCCTGCGAATTGAAACCTGAGGTGGTATGTGTTGTCGTATTCCTTGAGGAGCCCGCGACCGTCCGGGTGGTCGATGCGGACTTGTGTCCGTCCCTTCTCGTTGGTCTTCTCCTCGATGGACCGGCCGTCTGCTTCGGTGAGGGTGATGCGCCGGGGATGGGGTGAAGCCGCCGACGCCTTGTTTTTGAGGGAGAGTTTGAATCCTGCTCTCGTGTCTTCGTAGTCGAGGTGGCCGTGGCGGTCGCAGGGGACGTGGCTTCCGTTCGGTTTCGTAAGTCCAGTGATGATGCCCGCGTTGTCGTGGGTGAAGCTGATGCCGTGGCGGTGTTTGAGGTGCTGTTGGACGGAGGTCTCGGTGTCGGGGAAATAGATGTCTGCGAGCTGGCGGACGCCCTGGGCGCCCATGTAGGCGATGAGGGGGACGTTCTTGTCTGTGAGCCGCTTGGCGATGACCTCTCCGAAGGCGACGAGCTTGTTGGTGGGTGTGTCGACGTGCAGCAAGCGTTTGCTGCCGCTGTTGAGGGCGTCGACTGCGGGATAGAGGACCGTGTTGACTGCCTCAGACATTTTCTGGGGGACGTCGCTTTCGGCGCTGAGGATGTTGGTGCCGTCGATGACGAGTTGATTGGCATTCGCTGTTTTGCGAAAGAAGTCATAGGTGGCCTGCTCTTTGGGGGTGAGCGATTCGCCTCGTTCCGCCTTCTTCACGGCGGCGAGGGTCTTGGTGACGAAGGTGTCGCTTATCTCGCTGATATGGGCGTACGACCACTGCTTGCGGTCGCCTTTGTATTCGGTGAACAGGTAGGCCGATGAGCCGACCTCGACGGGGAGGTGGTAGGCCGGGTGGTTCTCGATTTCGATGCGGCGCTCGTCGCCGATTGGGATGGTGAGGGTTTGATTGTAGGGCAGGCTTTGAAGGGAGACGTCGTATCCTTCTTTTTGGTATTGGCTGATTGATTGGCCGAGCCTGGCGGCGCGGGCGGTGGCGGGGTCGGCGACGACGGCGAGGCTTCGTCCCTCGGGGTTGTAGGTGATGAATTCTGCTGGTTTGCCGCCTTCGGGGTAGCAGCCGAAGTCGATCATGAAGACGGTGTTGCCTCGTCGGAAGAGGAGGTTCTCGGCGGCGTGGGTGATGGGGGCGCCCGTGAAGATGCGGGGTGTGTCTGCGGGGGGGATGGCTGATTTCAGGTTGCTTTTCCCGTCGAACTGGCGGCGGGCGAGCTTGGGTATCTCGCTGACGTGGTCGCGGTGGCTGTGGGAGAGGATGAGGGTCGTCTTTTCGACGCCGTCAGTGGGGGCCTCCTCTGGCGGTGTGGGTTGCCAGGTGATTTTTTCTTTGAGGAGGTCATCAGGCGGGTGTGCTGGGGGAGTAGGCGTTTTCCCCGTGTGGGGATTCGGTTTCTGCTTTTGCGGCATCTCGTATCTCTTTGGGAAGAACGGCAATAAATGCGGCTGCTGTCTCCTATCCTATCTGGGCGATGAGGTCTTCGACATTGGCACGTATCTCGTCTCTGATGACTCGCACTTCGTCGAGTGATTTCTCGGCGGGGTCGTCGAGGTGCCATTCCATGAGTTTTTCGGGTGGCACCGGCGGGCAGCCTTTGATGCATCCCATCGTGACGACGAGGTCGGCTGAGAAGAGCTTTTCGATGCTCACCATCGTTGGCTTCGCAGACGATATATCGATTCCCACCTCACGCATGGCCTCTACCACAACGGAGTGGACGACCGGGGCTGGATTGGTGCCGCCGCTGTCTGGCTTCCAGAGTGTCTCCCGGTAGAGCCGTCTGAACCAAGCCAAGGCCATCTGGCTTCGGCCCGCGTTTTCAGTGCAGACGAAGAGGAGTGTCTTCATGATAGTTGTGTGTCTCCTCCTATGAGGAAGTCGAGTATTTGTTCGCTCATGTCGCCTGAGACTTCACCTGTTCTCCTGAGGCTTTCGGCGATGTTTCGAAGCGGGATGGCGACGGCGACCTTCTGGCGGTAGGCTTGTTTGTTGAGGTCTGCACAGTTATTCCTTAATGTCTTGAGGGCGTCCATGGCCTCATTGCAGGCGGTTGGATTCTTCTTGAAGTAGGAATAAAAACCGCCGTTGAATATCGCTATGGCTTGGTGGCTTGTTGACTCGAATTTATGCATCATTCTGGGGTCGAGGTTGTGGTCAAGGAGGGGGATGGCGTTGCGGGCTATGCGTTCTCCGTGGTCGCCGATGCGCTCTATGAATTTGCCGATGGTGACTGCGTGCGTTGCCTGGATGATTGAGCTTTTCATCTGTTGGGCGATGGTGACGTCGCGCAGCATGAGGTTGTGTTGGCGGGCGAGGAGCCACAACAATCTGTCGACTTCATGGTCTTGGGTGATGACTTCTGCAAGCAGTGGTGGTGTTTTTTCTCGAAGGGCGGTGATGGCGTCCTCATGCATGGTTTTAGCGAGTATGTGCATGCGTTTAAGGGTGGATTCAAATGGCATCTCGGTCGGGTTGAGGAGGTCTTTAATGGTGATTGTTTTTTCCAATTCTTCGACGACTTCTTGGCCGATGGCGGTCTGGGTGAAGTCTCGCACGATGGTTCGGATTGCTGTTGGGAATCCTTTTTTGCAGGTGATGGTGATGGTGGAGAATCCCGCGATGTAGGCTGCGATAAGGTGGCGGTGTAAGTGGGTTGGGTCATCTAGAGCATCTGTTGGGATGGTTTTCTTCTGCAAAGGTGGTTCTCCTGTTGTCTTTGAGGTGATGTGGAGGCTGCCGTCGGGCTGGATGGAGATACCGACTGAATCGTTTTTTTTGAGGTTGGCTGATTGGATCCATGACTTGGGGAGGGTTACTATGTATGAAGAACCGCCAGTCATCTGGATGCGTCTGATGTCCATCGTATGTATGTGGGTGTACTACTATATGAATCAGACTATATAGAATATATATTGGTATATATACTATTGCGAATAACTATTTATATGTGTCTTCTGATGCATTACCTGTAGGGGTGGTGAAAAGAACCAATCAATGGGTGAAACCATGAACGAAAAAAATACACGAACAGACGGAACCATGAGTCCCTGTTACTCCTCCGAAATGCTCGGAAACCATCGCATGCGAAAACTCCTGCATACCATCAACCACTATGAACGCCATCCGCCGGAAGCCATAAACATAAAAGACCTCATCACTGAACACACACACACACCCAGACATGAAACCATCAAAGACCCCGCATGGTTCCTCTCAAACGACTTCTCAGGACACTGACATGACACCAAATAAACTCTACCACATAAGCCCGGACCTAACTGCTTGTTCAAACTGCGGCTACCACAGCAGATTCATACACTATCTTCCGCTCAACGAATCATCCTGCAGCATCTGCGGAGCCACCTGCAAACCCATACCGCTAAAAGAATAAACAATTAATAAACGCCAACCACGATATCCAAGTGGAAAGTACCCCCGGGAGATAGCTACACAATGAAAAAACCACTCTTTATCGCAACGATACTTGCATCCCTGCTCATCGCAGGAT
>CAYUFO010000033.1:0-2432 GCA_964443985.1 uncultured archaeon
AGGCAGTGGGGGTTCCTTGGTTGCAGTCTTCGAGATCGTACTCGTAGAACCCACTGTTGTGGCGGTAATACATGAGGGTGATGCCGCCCGCTGTCTGGTTGACGCCGGTGTCGTCGGTAGCCTCGAGGCGAACAGACATCGTGGACGGGTCGTAGCGGTACGTGGTGTCGTCGATGTAGTTTGCCGAGTCGGGATTCACGCGAACCGAGCAGGTGGGGTCACCCGCACTCGGAGGGCTATCAAGGCAGCTTCCGAATGCATTCACCCAATCGGTTGCGGCGTCGCAGCAGGCGGTGCCACCGCCCGATCCGGTGCTGTCGATGTAGTATTCGCCGGCGTCGTCGCCGCAGCACTCCGAGATGCCTGCGCCGTTGTATTCGCCAACGCCGGCCTCGCCTGAGGCAATCCAGGGAAGCTCGCAACCTTTATGGACGACTAATGCGGTGCATCGTGCCTGGGTTTCGTCGCATTCGCTCCACCATCCGCCGTTCTGGCACTTTGCCTCCATGTTCGCGCCCGGAGACCCCATGCCGATTCGATGCGGGTCTCCCCCGGCATAACAGGTGCCCGAATACACGCACATGTTGTCTGAGGGACAGCAGGCCCAATCAGAGGGGTCGTCGGCGGTGAACATACAGTAGTTGTCGGCTGTATCGTCACAGGGAAACGGAAGACCAACGGAGGCGGTTTCCAGCGACTTATTGTATTCGCCGGGGGGGCACGTGGTCGAATCGCAGAAAGTCAGTGATCCCGTGGCCCATTCGCTGTCCATCCATTCAGGGGCTGCATTCCAGAATGCTCCGGCGACTGCATCTACTGTTTCTCCCTGACAAGCGGCGGGGAGGGAGGGAACGATCCAGAAACCAGTATAGCTTGTGTCGCCGGGATTGATGGAGACGGATTCGTTGCGGATGCCATCCATAGTACCCCCACCCCATCGTAACCAGCATGAATCAGTGTTTTCGTTGGCATCTATCTGGAAGTAGGCCGCGTCACTGCAGTCGCCTGTGAATTGGGCATCCATGTCCACGTGGTCTCCGGGCTGGCAACAGCTACTAGGGCCAGTGCAGGCAGGTGTGTACGAGACACTGGAAAGGGTGCAGTCGGCCGATATCGTCGTGGTCGTCGTGGTCGAGTCGCAGAAGGTGATGGAGCCGACGCCATTGGACGTGACGGCGAGATCGGCCCCCGCGTTGTCGAGGAGTTTGCCGTGGTAGGCATCCACCGTCATGCCGATACAATCATCGGGTATGGGATCAGGCACGGCATTAATCCAGTACATTTCATAAAAGGTGTCGCCTGATTCTATGGAGAAGGCCCAGGTGAAGCCGTTATCGATGTCTCTGCCAGGCTCATAACCACTCACGATACACGTACCGGTTCCATCCTGTAAAGACACCATATACTTCCGCGAACTTCCTTCGCAGCCAGTCGACGAAAACCACCCCTGCGTCCAAAGTACATCGCCGGGTTCACAGCAACCCGCAGGACTTGTACCAGTACAGTGGTTAGAAAGATCTGCTACGCCGATTTGGTTGAGAACACAGGAATCTGGCAGGGTCGTCGTGGTCGACGTAGTAGTGGTTGTGGTTTGAATAGTGACGGTGCCGTATTTATAGTCCCCAGTGCAACAGCCTAAAAAACCTTGTTGGTAACACACAATGCCATGGACTCCTCCAGGCATAGGCCAGCCGTCTGGTATGCCATTATCGTCGTCGTCATTGCACCGGAAAAGATAACCTCCGGAATAAACACCTTCATAAGGACAATTATGCCAAGCACCCCCCCCAACCCCATCTTGGTATTCGGCTGTAATACACCTAATTGGGTGATCGGGGTGATTAACCAAGTTAGTGCATTTAATGAAAAAATAATTACCGGGCCAGATGGGGTTAGTAACCTGCTCGGCCACAGAATTCGACTCAGTAAGATAATCCCTACACCCCCCAGTCGTGGTAGTGGTCGACGTAGTCGTGGTGGTGGTCGTGGTTGTCGAAGTCGACGTCGTGGTGGTAGTAGTAGTAGTAGTAGTCGCGGCGTTTACTTGGAGGGCGGTTGTGTATTCACGGGGGCAGCAGTTCTGGGAGGTTCCTGATACTTGATTGCATCGGGCCGAATGCAGACCGGCCGGTGTCGCCCATGCCGCATTACAGTCGAACCGTGCGTTGAAGCCCTGCCAGGCATCCCAAATGCACGGCCGCCATGTGCCCCCACCATCCATGAAATAGGCCTCCACACAATCGGAAGGTGTGAATACTGGACAGAGGAGTTCGAAGGCTTGTCCCTGATTGATGGGGGAAGGCTGACTCGTGGGCGCCCCGGTGAGAGACTCTGTACACGTCGTCGTAATCGTTGATGTCGTAGTCGACGTCGACGTAGACGTCGAAGTAGACGTAGAAGACCCCGTCGTAGTCGTCGTCGAAGTAGACGTA
>CAYUFO010000033.1:2532-11907 GCA_964443985.1 uncultured archaeon
GACGTCGAAGTAGACGTAGACGTCGAAGTAGACGTAGACGTCGAAGTAGACGTAGACGTCGAAGTAGACGTAGTAGTGGTAGTCGTGGTAGACGTCGAGGTAGTGGTCGTGGTCGTTGTGGCGTATTCGCAGTTCACCTCAAAGGTGAAGCTATTGGTGGCGGTACCGGAGGTGGGGTCTAATCCGAAGTAGTAGGTGCCGGGATTGGTGATCCGCATGTCAAGGGGGTTTTGGGCGTTGTCGGCGTTGCAGGGGTCATTGAGGCCGGTTCCCCCGCACGTACAATCGCCGGGGAGGGGAGTGGGACAGCCGAAGTCGATGCTGCAGACCCCGGAAAACGCGCCGCCGCCTGTGTCGTCGGGGATGATGCGGATGTTGCCGCTGGGATCGGCGTTTGTGATGTCGACCTCCACGTCCACCCAGTCGCGGTCGAGCGAGGACAGGTCGAGGGTGAAGTAGCGTTGATTGGAGTTTCCTGTGACTACCTGCATCGATGAATCGCATGAAATCGAGCAGGCGCTGCTGCAGTCGCCGCAGGGATTAGCCAAGCAGTTGGCTTGGTAATCGTAGCACTTTCGGTTCGCCCAGTTGCAGTATTGCCCCACCGTGCATAAGACATCGTCTCCGGCGCCGAGGTTTGTCCCGCCGGAGTTCTTGAAATCGTTGCCGGGGTCGCCGCACCAGCACTGCTGGCTTGCAGATGCCGAACAGTCTCCAATGTTTCCCTGGCTGGGAACATTGGTGCAAGGTGGGTTGTCGTCGTCGCATTCGCCCGGGTGCAGGCTTCCGTAGTCGTGGTATTCTATCTCCGCCCAGGGATTGCCACCGCCACTAAACCCCTTCGCCAGCAGGTAATAGGTGTCGTCCTTGTAGACCGTGGCATCGCCGCCGCTGTGGGCATAGTAGCCTGGGGAGGCAGGATTGCAGACACAACCATGGTAGCCCACAGTCGTGTAATTTCCTGTGTCAGTCAAATAGAGCGGCTGGTCGTTCGGAGGACCGCCGCAGTCGGTATCCGACATAAACTCTATCGGATCGGGGCTCCCGCCGTCGGGATCCTCCCAAAAGCCGGCGATGCTGTGACCCCGCGGATCCCCACAGTATGACTCCGCACCTGGACTTCCAGCGAACTGGATGTTGTTGTCGTTCCAGGGGGCGATGAACGGGGTGAAATCGACGTTGTCCGAGTTGTCCTCGTAGTCGACTCTGAGGGCGCAGTAATCGAGTCCCGCGGCAGAACCCGCCAAGAACAAGAAGAGACACGCTACGAAACACACACGAAGACACGGGTGATGAAAAGCACTGTCTCTATTCGTCATCTTCAAGCGATAAAGGATACCTCTGGCACCCCCGATTAATCATTGACTGAAGAGGTATAAAAAGAAGCATGGTAAGGCCTTTTGAATCACGGTGTGGGGAATCCCGCCCCCGATTCAAACCTTGGCACACGAAGAAGGAACGGGTGTCTTCCGACACCCGCCTGAAAGAAACGGGGACTCTACCTGGCAGAGGGTATCTCCCCCCATGTGCAGCACCCCCCAAGGCACCACATGTCGTCGTCATTGCAATCACTGTCGCTGGAACAGCAGCCGAACTCGCATTCGCACTTCTTCCTTGCCAAATCATTTTTTTCGGCTGGAACTGGAACCACTTCCTCGGATGTTTGGTCTCCCGGGCCACTTCGTACGAAGGCGCCAAGCGTATTGAGGTTCGACGCGACAAGCAGCGCGAAGAGTATGACGAGGATGACGGCGATGAGGCCGTATCGTTTTTTCGTTTCCATATCTACCACCTCCAGGAACACGGGTTCCTTTGTTAATTACTAGAATCCTAGATATAAAAACATCAACGAGTTCGATCGTGTCGGGGGGGAAAAACGCCCGAATCGCGATTTATAACTCTAGAATTTCCAAAATATAGTAAACCCCCCCCTAGACTGGATGAACACGCGGGGTGGTTGGAGGGAAAGCCATGAAAAATACCGGAAAAATGAATAAACCGGAAACGATACTCATCACCGTCGTACTCGTTGCAGCGCTCGTCTACGTCATTGCAGGCCCACTCTACGGCGCCTACATCCGACCAGGAGGCGGCTGGGGTGACCTCCCCACGGCAGACGGGGGAGGCGGTTCCCCTGACCCGGCAACGACCTCGACACCGACAACCAGCACCTCCACCACGACATCCACGTCCACATCAACCATTTCGTCCACGTCTACAACGACCACCACCATCGCCAATACCTATTACCCCAAACATACTTCGGTGTCCCGGAACGTCCATGGCACCTTCGAAGGACCAGGGGCCGGCCCAGACAGCAATGCAGAGTACATTGACGGCCTCCTCGAACGGCCGACAGAAGACCAAGAAGTCATCTTAGAGGGTGGAGGATACCATGAAAGCGGAGAAGGGTGTTTCGTCTACTCATACTGCGCGTGCCCCTCCGGAAACAACCATGGCATCAGCTACTTCGTCGACGGAAATGAAGACCTCGACAGCTGGAACTGCTACAACGACGCGGAAGGCTGCATCAACCCCGGCAACCCATTCACGCTCACCGGAGGAGGCTCGGAGTATGCATTCAGATCCGTCGCATTCAGACAATACACCTATGGCGAGTGCGAGGCGCTCCCCTTCCACCTCACCTACGAGATTCTCTGCCGTGACGACAACGACTGCAGGCCTGGCGACACCTGTCGCCCCGACGGCCAATGCGAGACCGATGCCGTGGAATTCTATCCTGAAAAAACAGTCGTCAGCCAACGCTCGACGACGGGGTGCTTCACCGGCGGCATCGACCTTCGTTCCCATGGAGGCTACGACTGGGGCTCCTGCAGTTGCATGTGGCAGGGAGGAATGTTGCCAGGGTGCATGGATTCGGCAGACAGCTGCAGCCACGCCAACCCAGGCTGCATCTATGGGCCCGGCATGACCGAATGCGACTGTGAATGCAACCCCCACCTGCCAAGCATGCACTGCCAGACCGTACAGATGGAGACAGACGCGATTCCCGGGCAAGTCGTCAGGATAAACGGGGGGGAATATCACGGCGACGCCTATGAGCATTCTTGTGAAGGCTCAAATGACGTCAACTACCTTCATACGCCGGGTGGATGCGTCCACCGTGCTACGAGCTTCAGCCTCGATCCCGGTGCAAAGGTGCGCGGAGTGTCGACATGGAACAGCTGGTATGGAGAAACAGCCACCATATGGGGAGAACAGGATGCCTTCGCGATCACCTACAGCGCCCCCTGCACCGGCGACGGCGATTGCCCCGAGGGGGGGAGCTGTGACACCGACTTCGGCCTCTGTTCCCTGTAAATGGGGGGGAGGATACCCTTGAAGAGGGGGCTATACCCCCTATTTTTCTATTTATATCCCCTCAGTCCCTAAAGTTTAATAGAACCAACCCAATATCCAAGGGGAATCAGTACCAAAGGAGGGGATTTCAATGAACAATACCGGAAAAATCACGAAAGCCACAACAATCATCCTCACAATAGCGTTGATTGCGTTTCTCGCCTACGTCATCGCAGGCCCACTCTACGGCGCCTATATAAAACAAGGCCCGGGTGTCCAGACTGGCAATCTCCCCGTCGCCGAAGGAGGAGGTGACGGGACCTTCAATCCCCCTCAAAATTGCGCCGAAGCCTGCGCCCCCTATGACAATCATGAATGTACCACAGCTGCTTGTTCTGGCACGATGAAAACCGCCCATAACTGCCAAAGCGAAGGCTACCATTGTTGCTGCTGGAACGACCCAAGCGGCTGCGATACATGCGGAAACGACCAAGACTGCATCGATTGCGGCACGGGAAACACCTGCATAGCGAGATGGGGTTCCTGCTTGACCGTAGAACCCAACTGTGACATCGCATGCCCCAACCATGGATTCGACGAAGCAATCCCGATGCCCGGCGTAACAGACACCTGCTGGATTAGCGGCGGCAAACCCAACCCCTACGCCCCCACATGCGAGGATCTGGGTGGCACCCACCTCAGTGGGGAATACTGTGATACTGACCTCCTCGGCGGATCGGGCGTTTGCTGCTGTAGAGACGACCCCGAACCGCCCGGCTACTACTTCCCCGAATACACGCACGTTTCTAAGAATAGTAAAAGCGAAGCTATCTGTGGGAGTGCCACTAATAACTGCGAATACATCGACAACCTTTTGCCGCGACGCCCAGGCGCACAAGAAATCAGGATTTACCGGAACGTCGATCCCGTCGATTGTGACGCAGGTTATACAATAAGTTCTATTTGTGGGACAGGCCCTGACTGTCGTACCGACTGCCAAGGATTCGACTGTGACTGTACACCAATCAACAATGCCGTCGCGGTCTGGCGCAACGGAGGCGCCTACGACCCAGACTCCCTGGATTTCCCTGGAACCAATGATGGCTGCATTAGGGGTTCGGGCATAGATACATACACTATCTACGGTAACTCTGAGTACACTCTGAGAAGTGGAAAGACCACCGAAGGATGTGAAATTCCGCCATTCTACACCGTCTACAAAATACTGTGCAGAAACGACGACGACTGCCGGACCGGCGACACGTGCCAGCCAGACGGCCTGTGCCAAGCAGGCACACAAGAGTACTATGCGGAATTCGCCGAAGTCAGCCAACGCATGACGGGTGCCGGATCATGCTCCAGCAGCAGCGGACGATGCCAGGTACTCAGCGTCTCCGATGCCCTTGACATGGGGCAGACCGTCGCCGTCGAGGGAGGAGACTTTGCCGGAGCCGCAACCATCGATAGCTGCGAAGCCGGAGACGACCCCGACTATCTCTCAACGCCTGCCGGTTGCCAGCCCCGCACCGCTAGTTGGACTCTCCCGGGTGGAGACCATACAATAACCGGCGCCACGGCCACTGGCGCCTGGGGAGAACAGGATGCCTTCGCCATCACCTACAGCGTCAACAACTGCACCCTCACCGAATACTGCATGGGCGAGGACGACATTTGCGACACCGACACAGGATACTGCCGCGACCCCGACATGTAATACTGCGAAGGCTCGTAAGGAAGACCGCAGGGACAAACGGGGGGTGCACGGGGAAAAGTCGAAGTGTTCCCCGTTTTTTCTTTTCTTCTTTTTAATAGGCGTGAGATGTAATGTTTGTTTAGTTCTATTATCAAACTGATTAAATTCAGAGAATGGACGAGTTCCAACAACAGCGCGTAAAAAATGCCAGCGTCATTGTCTTTGTGTTCGTCGTCTTCCTAGCGTTGTATGCATTCGTTCTGAGCGGGGATGAAGAAGGCCCACAAACATCGACGACGTCAACGTCGACCAGCACACTTCTGACAACAAGCAGTATGGGGCCGGAGACCACATCAACGACGCTCCCAAAGTATTATCCAATACATACCCATAGTTCCAAGAACGCAGAAGGGACACCACCCTGCGAGGGACAAGGACGTTGTGAGATACTTGAGGGATTACTGGAGCGCCCCCCGGGACCACAAGAATTGCAAGTATCCGGGGCTGGCTGGTACAGGGGGGGAACGGGATGTAATGCGACATCACATAACGCCTGCGAATTAAGGCTGCCGTATGCGATACAGATGTGGGAGGATGGACAACAGATAAACGATTGGAATGCGGAAAACGGGATATCCTGCGTGAACAGTGGCCAGACCTTTAGCATCGATGGAGGGAGCAAGGACTACGCATTTAGAAGCGTGAGCACGACGCCAAACGAGGGGGGAGAATGTGAGGCCCTTCCATTTATCCTGCACTATCGCATCTTATGCAGAAGCGACGAGGACTGTCGAATAGGTGATGTGTGTGAAGAAAACGGGGAGTGCCAGCAGCAAACGATGAGCTACTATCCCACCAAAACGGTTGCCAGTCGACGGATGACGGGGGATCCGTTCTGTGCGATACAAGATGCGCCCTTTGCCCATTGCCAGGTTGTCAGGAGGTTGAGGGAAACACCCATCGTTGGATCGCCAATAAATATCGCTGGGGGTGAAGTTTCGTCTAGTGGATCCTGGCAGGCACGTTACTGTGATCCGGAAAAAAAAGAAAGCGTGGTGTCCGTGTTCCAGGATGGATTTGACTACGCCCGGGAGAAGTGTATTGAACTGGAATCAGCACCTTTCATGGTAACCGAAACTATGAGAGAATTTGCTGTGGCAGGACCCACGTATTGGGCTGATAGTGAAGGGGATTGGATTGAGCAAGAGCCCATCATTGTCAAATATCAACATAACTGTCAGGGCGACAGTGACTGTGACGTGAATGATCGCTGTGATTCTGAATACGGAATTTGTGAGCGAGTGAGATAAAAAAGAGTTTGTGCTCTAGCTTTTTATTGTTTTTTGTTCGTAGTTGTTCTTTGTGATGGTGTCGTTGAGTCGTTGGGAGTTTGTGGGCTATGGGTTGTTGGGGTTGGTTATCGGTGCGTTGATTTCGATTGTTTCGTATGCGGGGCCGTCGCCGGTCGAGGTGTTTTACCGGGTGTCGGTGTCGCCGGGGGAGGGTGTGGTGTCAGTGGAGATGGAGGTGTCGGGTTTTTCAGGCGACGAATTGGTAGTGAGTCAGCGCATCTACGACGACTGGATGCGGCTTTCGGGTTTTTCGGTCGTGGATGGCGGAGGTGGGCGCGTGTCCTTTGTGCGGGAGGCGGCGTCGGTCGAGGACAGCTTCGGTAGCCACGACGTGTATTCCTACGTTATTGATGTGGGTGGCGTCGATAAAGTTGTGGTCAGCTACTCGGTCACGCCCGGAGCCATCGGAAGGCACGGCCACCGGGGCTTCCTCAACGAGACATGGGGCATGCTGGCAGGCGAGCAGGTGTTTTTGCAGCCCGCCTCGCATCCCATCGGCGAGGCGCGTGTGTCATTTACGGTCCCGGAAGGATTCGAGATGGTCGTGAACTGGCCGAAGGGGAACGGAGACGGGAGCTTTCGCCCGAACGTCTACGAGGAAGACGCCCTGTTCGCCGAAAGCCTCGCCCACTCAACCATCGCCTTCGGAGAATTCGAGACCAGTGAGGAAAAGATCGGGGGAGCCATCGTCCGCGTCCACAACCACGCCTCGATCGACCCCGAAGAGCGGGCAACGAACGTGAACCATTCCCTCGCATTGTGCCGCTACTACCAAGACCTCTTCGGCGAATTCCCCGGCCCCCGCTACGACTTCGTCTACACGCCCAAGGCAGACGACGGCGTCAAGGTGGTCGCAGGCATGTGGTCAACTGGCATCGGCCTCACCTCGCCTGCAAACGACGGCTGGGAATGGCAGCTCGCAAGCCACCGGCTCTTCCACCGCTGGAGCTGGTACAAACCCTACGGCACCACGGTCCCCGAACCAGAGGACGTCTGGTTTTTGGAGGGCAAACCCAACTACTACCAAGTCACCTCGACGGCGGCTCTGGGGCTCGCCAACGCCTCACAGGAATTCTCCGCACTCCATGAACGCTACCTCGCAGAGCGACCAACCCTTGACGCACCCCTCGCCTGCCAGGCGACGCCACCCTCGCCCGCCCACTGGGAATACCTCTCCTTCACCAAGGCCCCCCTCGTCGCCCGCCTCATGGCCGAAAAGATCCGAGAGGACAGCGGCGGACGCCTGTCCTTCGACGAATTCACCCGAAAACAATACCAGACATTCGGCCACCAACAGGGCACCTACGACCTCCAAGAGGAGCTCGAAGCGTATACGGGCGAGGACTGGAACCCCTTCTTCGAGAGCTACGTCGACGGCACCAGGGAGCTTCCCGCCACCTTTTAAGAAGGGCGATGCATAAACTACCATGAAGTCAGGCAGCCGTCACCTCTTGCGGTATGGCGCACTGACCCTCTGCGCGCTCCTAGTGCTCCCAGCCTGCGTCGAAGCCACCTACATATCCATCGCCTCAGGACTCCAAACCCGGCCCGTGACACAGGGAAACCAGACCGACGTCCAGTTTCTCGTGGAAAACAGGGGAGACGAGGCGGCCCACAACGTCCAGGTCACCCTCATCGCCCCGCCCGCGGGAAGGGAGACCGAGCCGCGCGTCCTCGGCGTCCTCGAACCGCAACAGCGGCGGACGGGACAATTCATCATCCCCCTGCCAGAAGACATGCTGCCCGGCCGCCACCCCCTGCTTTTGGCCGTCGAATACACCGACGCCAACGGCTACCCCTTCCAGGCCTTCTCCCCTGCCCTCCTCACCTACGAGAAGCCGAGTTCGGCCTCGATTTCCGGCGCCATCGAATCCCTCGAGATAGCCGAACAGGGAAGCGGACGCACGACCCTCACCCTCTCAAACCGGGAAACCGCACCCCAATCCGTCACCGTCCGCATCCACGCATCCCGGGAACTCATCGTCACCCCCACCACCCAGCAGGTCACCCTCGAAGCCCAAAGCCAAAAAGACATCCCGCTTTCCTTCAAAAGCCTCGGCGCGCTTCCCGGAAGCACGTATCCCTACATCGCCAGCGTCACCTACGAGCACGGGGGCCTCGCCCACGCCACCAACATCGTCGGCACCGTCGCCATCACCCGGGGATCCGGTAAAACCACGATATACGTCGCCGTCTTCGTCCTATTGGGCATCGTCATCGGATTCCAGCTGAGGACCGACAAGCCGAAACGCGTGCTCTCCGCCCTCAGGCGCCTGAAGATCACCCGCAAGCGATGAGGATCCGGGCCCGCACCGCAACATCGCTTCTGGTATTTGCCGCCATCTACTGGCTGCTCTTTTCCTACATCCCCCTCGGCCTCGTCGTCGCCGACACCCACATCTCGGGAGGCGACACGCCCGCCCACCTGTACCTCGCCCAGCAGATGCACGACCATTTCCTGCCCAACCTGCAGCTCACAGGATGGGCCCAGGGATGGTGGCTGGGCTTTCCCATGTTCCGCTACTACTTCTTCTTCCCCTACCTCCTCATGGCGCTTTTGGGATACGTCATCCCCCTCACCATCGCCTTCAAGGTCGTCTCCGTCGCCGGCATCCTCGCGCTGCCGCTGGCCGCCTGGCACATGCTTCGATTGATGGACGTCGACTTCCCCGCGCCCGAATACGCCGCGCTCTTCACCCTCACCTTCCTCTTCTACGAGGGCCAGACCATGTGGGGCGGCAACATCCCCTCGACCCTCTCAGGGGAGATAGCCAACAGCCTCTCCATCCCCCTCTTCCTCGTCTTTTTTGGGTCGATGTATCAAAGCGTCAAACTCGGACGGTTTCGGGTGCGCGACCCCGTGCTTTTGGCCCTCGTCGTCCTCACCCACCTTACCACCGCCCTCCTGGCAGGCCTGACGCTTGCCTTTTTCCTCCTGCGGCGGGACAAGGGCATCCTGAAAAGGAACGCGCTCATCGCGGGAAAGACGGGCATCCTCGCCTTCCTCTTCACGGCCTTCTGGACGTTGCC
>CAYUFO010000034.1:0-11903 GCA_964443985.1 uncultured archaeon
AGGAATGCTGCGTTTTACTCGCAAGTTGGGCGATGCCCAGCATGGAATCCCCGCTGCTCTGCAGCGGAGTACAGTGAACACTATGGGGTTCACGTACGCGAAGAGCGAAGCTCTTCGCTGTATGCGAAGAAGGCGAAGCCTTCCTGCATAAAGGAATCGCATAGCAATCCCCCAAATGCCCAACTTAGCGAATAGCTGCGACCTTATAAGGTTTGTTGGGCAATAGTTAACCGGGATGCGGGATTCCAGCCCCTGCTTTCGGTTTGTCGTCGTTTTCCTTGTCCTCATCGTGGGCGCCGCCGGGGCGTGCGCGCAGAAGCCTGCGCCGGTCGCCTATCCCGATGTGGAGCAGGCGCCGGGCGAGGACTGGCTGACCGGCCTCGGCTTTTCTTCTGGCCACGACTATGACGTTAAATACGGCGTCTCCGGCGGCGGGTCGGTTTCCATTCTCGAAGACAGCGTCGGCAACATAGAGAGCTTCTGGAACGTCGACGACGGCATCTGGCGGTCTACGAACGCCATCCTGGTCAACAAGACGGAGAACGCCTACATCTACGTGCAGACCAAGGACCCCTGCAACAACGACGTCTGGTATGACGGCGGTTCCTACAACGGCTACATCACTCAAGAAGACGCCAACCAGCTCGCCGCCGAATTCGATGCGGCTTCGTCGACAGACGACATCTACGGCCGCGACCGGGCCGTCTTCGGGGCCGAGCGGCCGACGGGAGCCGACGGCGACGCCCGCGTGACGGTGCTCCTCATGGACATCGACGGCGACCACTGCGACGGCTACGCGGGGGGCGGCTACGTCGCAGGCTACTATCACAGCGTCAACGAGGGCACGGGCACCTATAGCAACCAGCGCAAGATGGTCTATATGGACACGTTTCCCGCCGTCGAGAACGGCGACTGGTCGACGTGGGATCCCACCACAGACCACAATGACTCTCCCTACGCCGAAGGCATGCGTGACGCTGTCTACGGCACCCTCGCCCACGAGTTCCAGCACCTCATCCACTGGTACTACGACGCCGACGAGTCCACGTGGCTCAACGAGGGCTGCTCGGACTTCGCCCAATACATCAACGGCTACGGCGACCCCGAAAGCCACCTCTCCTATTTCCAGGACGCTCCCGACACGAACCTCGTCACGTGGAGCGGCTCCCTTGCCGACTACGGGGCGTCGTATCTCTTCACCCTGTACCTGTGGGAGCACTACGGCGGCAACGACACCATCTCAGCGCTCGTCAACGATTCGACCAACAGCATGTCGTCGGTGTCCAACGTCCTTGCTGCGCGCGGCTATGCCGCTGCCTTCGAGTCCGTGTTCCGCGACTGGGTGGTGGCCAACTTCCTCGACAACACCTCGGTCGCAGACGGGCGCTACGGCTACGACTCCACCGACACCTCGATGGCGATTTCGTCGACGAAGACGGCTTATCCCGCCTCGGGGAGCGGGTCGGTGAACACGTGGGCCACCGACTACGTCCGCTTCACCGCAGGCAACGGCAGCAACCTCAACGTCTCCTTCAACGGCGCCAACGCGAACGACTTCGCCGCCCGCCTCATGCGCACCGACGCCGCCAATCCCAGCGCGGTCGCCAACGTCTCCCTCGAGGCGAACGAGGACGGCTCGCGCGTCACCAACAGCTTCGGCGACTACTACGACGACGTCTACCTCGTCATCGCTGGATTGGCACGCGGGGGAAGCTACAGCTACCAGGCAGCCTACACGAGCGCCCAAGACAGCGACGACACGCCGCCCTCCGCGAACCCATACGCCCCCGCCGACGGCGCCGTCGCGAATACGACGCCCGTCAACCTCACCTGTTCGGCTTCCGATGAGACCGCATTGGCAAACATCTCGCTTTGGGGGAATTTCTCGGGGGCGTGGGCGAGGGAGGATTCGGCGGACGTCAGCGGAAAGTCGAACCAGTCGGATTTCAGCGTGGCGCTGGCCGACGGCATGTATCGGTGGAGCTGTTCGACCTGCGATGCCGCGGGCAACTGCGCCTTTGCATCGGACAACAGGACGATGAACGTCAGCGTCCCCGGCGACCAGCAGCCGCCGACGGTGATACTCAACGACCCGGCAGATGAGGCCGTCGTTGAGCCGGGAATGGCCGTGTTTTCCTTTCACGTGACCGAAGACGTCGCGCTCGCCAACTGCAGCCTGTGGGGGAACTTCACGGGAGCCTGGGCCCGTAACGCGACCAACGATTCCGCGCTCGTCAACGGGTCGGCCGACAACTTCTCGTTGGCGCTTTCATCCGGCGAGTATGTGTGGAACGTCGAATGCGCAGACAACAGCTCCAACAGCGCCTATGCGACGGCCAACCGGTCGCTCGTCGTGAACGCGCCTCCCAGCCTCTCGAACGGGACTGTGACGCCCGACAGTGGCAATTGGTCGACGCTTTTCACCTTCAGCGTTGCCTACACCGACGCGGACGGCGGTCTGCCGGCCTACGTCAACGTCTCCTACCGAAACCAGACGCACGCCATGGACGAGACGTTCCCTGCTGACGGCGACACCGCCGACGGCAAAGCGTATCATTACGTCACCGCACTGCCCGGCGGCAACGTTTCTTATGAGTTCATCGGGTCAGACGACATCAACGAAACCTCGACGGCTCCTGCGAACGTCTCGGTGACGGCGGCGCCGCCGTGGAACGTGTCGGGCCTTTCGGGTAACTGCACGAACGAGGCGCTCACCGTCACCGAAAACATCACCGTGTATTCCGGTCTCTTCTTCCTCGACAACTGCACGCTTAGCTTCGACTCCGGCACGGCGGGCGCCGTAGGATTGGATCTTCGCCAAGGCGCCTACGTCGACATCGCAGATTCAACGATTCGGGCGGCAAACGAGCCGTATTACTTCACGACGGCTGCCAACCTCGCAGTATCCGATACCGCTATTGTGGGAGCACATACGGTTACGGTGTCGAACGGGTCGGCGACATTCACCAACGTCTCATTCGTCAACGCCTCAACCTACGGCCTCACCTACGCCGGCTATCCGCCGTACGTCGACTACTCGTCTGTTGCCGCAGCCAACTCCTTTGCAGGCAACGCCCTGGGATGGCTTGCCCGGCGCTGGGACGTCGCCGTATCGGTTGCGGATGGCGGCTTGCCGATAGCCGGGGCGCAGGTGAACGCCTCAGACGCGGTGGGAGGCAGTTCCGGTAACCAGACGAATGCGAGTGGAGAAACAGGCTTTACGCTCACAGGCTACGTCATCAACAACAGCGGCGGGTATGTCGCCCAGACACCCCACAACATCTCTGTCTCAGCATATGTCTTTTCCAACTGGACGGCGGCGACGGTCAACGCATCGATGAACGTTTCCATCGAGCTTACCATGACGCCCCTCATCAATGAAGTCGCCCCAAACGACAACGTCACCGGTGACTGGATTGAATTGTTTAACCCCCGCCTCGTTTCCGTGAATCTCACCGGCTGGGCCATCGGCCATGCCAATCCACCGGAGAATACGAGTTTCAGTGACGCCGACGTCATCGAGGTGGGAGGATATCTCCTCGTCAATGAGAGCGTGTTGGGCTTCGGCTTCAACGACGCCAACGATACCCTCTTCCTCTACGACGAAGGCGGTAGCCTGATTGATTCATATGCGTATCTGGACGGCGGCGAGGTGGCAGAGAACGTGTCCTATGATGCGGCGGTGGTGTCGTCGATTGGGCGGGTGACGGACGGCGCAGTCGAGTGGACGGTGTTCGTAAATCCGTCTCCAAACAGCCGAAACATCGACATCCTTGAGAGCAGCTACACCTTCAGCGCCGGTTGGAATTTAATCGCCCTGCAGGTGACGCCCTAGTCGATGACCCGGTAGCTCACAGCCGTGAAGACGGGTCCCTTGACGCTGATGGGTTTGTTTTTAGATTCAATGAAGCGGCGGGCGGCCTCGGAGACGCGTATGTTGACGTCGGCGGGGCCCTTGGCCATCTTGACCTGGAAGGTGCCTTCCCGTTCGCCCGCTTCGACGGCAGCCTCGATCTGTGAGGCGAAGTAGTGGCTAAGCGCGTCGATGAACCCCCATGGGAGCTTGACGCCCTTCTCCTTGATGTCTTTCATTGATTGCTTGAGCTTGCCCGTATCGTCGGGCAGGCCGTAGACGCCGCTGTCGTGGACGTAGATATTGTTGAGGGCAGCGGGTCCGAGAAGCTGAGTGCCATGCTCTCGTTCAACAAGTTCAACGTGTACCTTCCTCGATTTTGTCAGGGCATCGGCCGCAGTGCCGAATGATTCGAAGTAGTAGGCGTCTCCTTCATCATCTTTAACCTTAAAAGAGCAGGGAGAGGATTCGTTCGCATGTTCAACCGCCGTCTCCTTGATTGCAGAGGCTAACCGCCCTTCCGAACCCGAACCAGATTCAAGAGCTATGCTGATTTTTTCTGCGAGTTCTTCGTCGGTGAATGAGGGGGCGAGGTAAAGTTGGGTGTAGAGGAGCTTTCGGATGTCTTCGACGTCGTTTTTGACCATGAGGATGCGCTCGAGGCCGAAGCCGAGGTTGAAGACGGGGTAGGATATGTCGTAGTTGGCGAGCGCGACGGGAGAATACATGCCGATGTCGGCGACTTCGATGTCGCCCGCATAGACCTCGTATTCGCTTTCGGGCGCGTAGTAGTTGCTCGTCGCCTTCTTTTGCACGTAGCGGATGTCGCCGAACTTGAGCTCTTCGAGTATCTTGGCGGTGGCCTCCTTTCCGGAGGTTAGGTTCGCATCCTCTGCCATGACGACGAGGGATGCGCCGTAGTGGGCGCGCAGGTGGGTGGCGTCGACCTTCTGTTCGCGGCGAAACCGCAGGCCGATGGAGAACAGCTTGACGGGCAGCGGGGCCTTGTCGACCATGGCGGCGAGCGTCGGGAACCAGGCACCCGTCATGTGGCTTCGCAACGTCGTCTTGCTCGCCTGGGGCTCGATGTTCTTGAACTCGGGGAAGAGGCCGATGACCCGCGTCGCCTGGCCGGCGTCGAGGCCGAGGTCGGCGACCATGACCTCAAGGAGGTCGTCGCCTTCGATGTCGCCTGCCCGGTAGCGGCGAAAAATCTTTTGCAGGCCTTCGGAGTCGATGTCGGCGATTGCCGCCAGGTCTTTCTTCTTTTCTGCAGAAAGGCCGATGTCGGGTCGCGGCAGGCCCGCGAGGTAGTAGACGCGGTCGAGGATGACGGGCGCCTCGGGGCCGTACTGCTTGTAGACGTCGTCTTCGGCGATGAAGAGCTGGTTCTCGGTTTCCGCAAAGCCGTGTTTGATGAGTATGCCACGGACCTTGCTTATGAGCTGGTGGACTGGGTGGGCGGCCCCCGCACCTCCAAGGAAGCTTTCACCCGAGGCGGGATTGAGGTCTGCCGTTTCCCGCCAGGATTTCTGGAAGTCGGCCTTGGCCTGCCGGCGGATGCTTTCAGTGTCGAAGCGCACCATTTTTATATGTTTAGCTCGGAGATAGTATTTGTCCTGACCGTTTTAAAGGATGCGGAGGTGGGTGCCGTGGCCGACGGAAGAAAGAAGGGTGAGGATTTGGGTTTGAAGGCGGAAGAGGAGGAGATCCTCGAGAGGGCCAAGAGGCGCAAGGCGTTCGCGGGCGTCTGCTGTCTGGACTGCGAGGCCGAGATACCTGTCGCCTCGGACGTGGACGCGGGCGACCGTGTCATCTGCCCCGACTGCGATGCCCTCTTTGCCGTCGTCGAGGTCGACCCCCTCATCATCGACTATCCTCGCGGGGAGGACGAGGACGAAGAGGGAGCGTGGCTTTCTGTGCGCTTGCGCTGAGGCTGAGGAGGCGTGAGTGCCTGCCCGTCACCTATGGGTTGAGCTTGGTTATGCGGAGCTCTTTCTTTTTGGGGTCGAACTCGATGTATATCTTGTCCTTGTTGTTGAGGTCTAGGGCTTTGACGAGTTCCTTGGGGATGGTTATCTGGCCGCCTCCCCAGGCGAGCTGGTGGTATCGTCCTACGTCGCGTATCATGGTTTCTGTCCTCCGTGTGCTTTGACTGTATGTTTTTTCCGCGCGGACTTAAAAAACTTTAAGAATTTGTTCAAAGTGTTGGGCATATCGCATATCGTCAACTTTTTGGTCCTTTCCATAAAGAAAGCACATCATGCAAAAAAGACGATGGGGCCGCCGGAATTTGAATCCGGGTTTCCAGCTATGTCGTTTCACCGAGTCCGCCGCTTTTACTGGGTCGGCGTGTTAACGACCGCGTGATGTTTGCAGCCGTTACACGCAAGATTTCCAGCCAGCAGATGCCGGTTATTGGAAATCTTCGCGTTTCTCAACGAATCCCCGAGCTGGAAGGATGGGCCAAGCTACCCCACGGCCCCCGGGGAGAGGATAGAGAAATCTTATAGAAGCCAGCATTAATAAAAGGTGCCCGTCTGCCCTTTTTAAGGCAGGTCTCACAATAGTGCGACATGGCCGTCAAGGGCGTCTCGATTCTTATGGCATGCCTGTTGCTAGCGTTATCAGGGTGCCTTTCGCCCGACACACCCCAAGAACCCCCCGCACCCGCGCCTACCTCGACGCTCGAGGCCAAGATAGTCTTCGTGAACTCGCAGGACACGCGCGCGGCAGAAGAGTGGCAAAACCACACGACTGCCATGGAAGACTGCATACACACGGCCAACGAGCGGCTTTCGGCCATCACGAGCCTAGGCAACTGCAGCATGGAAAAAACGCGATACGCCGCGGAAGCCGTCCACGCCGAAAACTGCACGCCCGTATTCACCGCCGCGCAGTCATTTGTCCTCAACCATTCTCAGCAGTTCCCCGAGAACGGCAGCCTTGCGTTGGCCTACATCAGCCAGAACCTAGCAGCCATGAAGGACAACCTCGATGTCGCCCGCGACACCCGAGACTACGTCTGCAATCGGACGGGGGACGCTACTGGCTCGGACGAGTAGGCGGTTGTCCAATCTTGTCTTCTTGGTAAAATATCCAGACCTCTGCCAGCGTGGCGGCCACCATGAAGACCACCATGCCGAGGAATCCTCCAAGAGCGAGTAGGCCGCGGGTGAGGCCGAGGGGTAAAAGCATCGAAGCCACGATGGCGGCGGTTGCGAGGCTTGAGAGCACGATGAGGACGACGTAGGAGAGATACGCCTTCGTCCTTTTCGTTTTCACCACGACGCCGGCGAAAGCGAGGTTGACCGCCGCGACGACGGCGAGGGTGACGGCGTTGACGAGATTCTGTCCCTGGGTTTGCGCTGAAAGCGGCGTGGAACCGAGGTTGTACAACTGCAGCAGCTGGGTGAGGACGACGCCGGCAACGACGATGCCGACGCCTGCGGGCATCCACGTGTTTTTGTATCGTTTGCCAACGAGCAGCCAGCCATAGTACGTCACCGCCACCAACCCCAGTGCGACAACGGTCGAGGCCGCCTCGAACACCCAGTACACGAGGGTGGCGAACGCGGGTCCCCTCGTCGCCTCCAACAGCCCCACAAGGAGCATGAAACCGAACTCTGCGAGCACCACACACATGCTCAGAAGGGAGGCGACGCCAGAGTACAGCAATCGGAACCTCATCGTAGTGGCAATGGGGAGGAGGGATTTAAGTATGCTTTTCGTCGGCGAGGGCGGCGAAGAATACCTTTTCGAGGGCGGCCTCCCGCCCCCCCTTTCCCGCTATCGCGTAACGGTCGATGAGCTGGGCGACGCTGCCTTGGGCGAGGACGCGTCCGTGGTCGAGGATGGAAACGTGGTCGCACAGGAGTTCGGCCTCGTAGAGGTTGTGCGTCGAGAAGAAGATGGTTTTGCCCTGGCCCTTGAGGGCGAACAGGTAGTCGCGCAGCTCGCGTGCGGTGATGGGGTCCAGGCCGCTGGTCACCTCGTCTAAGATGAGCAATGGCGGGTCGTGGATGAGAGTGCGCGCGACGGCGACGCGGCGCTTGAGGCCCTTGGAGAGGTCGCCGATGACCGAGTCCCGCCGGTCCTCGATGCCCAAGCTCGCAAGGAGCTCGTGTATGCGCTCGTCGACGCGCTTTTTGGGCAGCCGGTAGATGGCGGCAAAGAACCGCAGGTAGGCGCCGACTACCATGTCCTCGTAGAGATAGGAAAATTCGCCGAGGTAGCCGAGGCTCTCTTTTGCCTTCTGTGGGTCGTGTTCGACGTCGAATCCCATCACCGAAGCCGACCCCGCCGTAGGCGATAGCAGGCAGGTGAGCATCTTGATGATGGTGGTCTTGCCCGCGCCGTTGGGGCCGATGAGGCCGTAGAGGCTCCCCCTCGGCACCGAAAGCGAGATGTCGACGGCGGCGGGAAAGTCGTCGTAGTAGCGGGTGAGACCCTCCGTTTTTATCGCCTGCATGAAATAGGTATAGACAGAGAGACATATAATGCCCAGGCTTTTCGACATCGCGACCGTCGCCCTCTGGGAGGTGGCCCGCCCCGTCCGCCGGCGGACGACGTATCTGGGGCTTGCCACGCTCGTCGTGTCCTTGGTGCTCTTCCAGTTGGCGTTCCCGAGCCTCGACTTCGAGTCGGGGCTGTCGACGCCCCTGAGCTCGGTGGGATTGTACGACGTCACCGTGGAAGACCCAGACCTCGCCGGCCAGCTCGCCGGCTCGCCGCGCTTTCGCGTCGTCGAGGGGGGAGATGCCGACCTCGTTCTCGCCGAATCCGAGGGCGTCGTCGAGGTGGCAACAGGCTCCTCGGTGAAGGCCCGCATCGCGGCAGGCGAGCTCGCCGCAGTTCTATCTGAGACGAACGCAAAGCGGCGCGAGCTGGTCGTCGCCCGAAACGAGTCGGCGACATTCATCCTCAAGCCCCTGTGGACGAACACCGACAACCTCACTTCATATAGCATATTCGAGGCCGTCCTCGCTGCCACTGAGAATCTGTCGTTCAACGCGTCGGCAAACGGCACGGGCTTGGTCGGAGGAAACGCGTCGGCCCTGGAGCCTGCCGCCGTCAATGTTTCAGAATTCCTTGCCTCAGGCGTCACGCGCCCCGAGGCCCTCGACGTGTCGCTGCCCCTCTTTCGCTACGCCGACTACTTCCTCGTCATCGTGCCCTTCTTCTTCTTTTCATTGTATGCCGCCGCCAGCGTCCTCCGGGAGAAGGTGGGGGGCCGGGGGACGCCGCTGATCTCCTCCCCCCTGTCCGCCTTCGACATCGTGGCGGGCAAGATGCTCCCCTACCTCGCCGTATGCGCGCTGTCGGTAGTGGTCATCGGCCGGCTCGAGGGGTTGCCCGTGGCGCCGCTTTTGGCGGCCTTCTATCCGCTTGCCCTGCTGTCGCTCGGATTGGCGCTGGTGGTGGCCATCCTCTCCAATACCCCCCACGACCTCAACATCATATTGACGTTCGCCTTCATGCTGCTTTTCGCCTATGTCTTCTATCCCGCCATGTTCTCGGGATTGTCCGACGTCGCGCTGGTGAGCCCTCTGGGGGCGCTCAGGGCCTACGAGGAAGGGGTCCTCTCGGCTGCGGGCTTCGCCGCCACGCTCGCGCCCCTCGTCCTGTCCGCGCTCGTCGTGTGGGCGGTGGGCGTCTACCTCTTTCGCGCCGACGTATTGACGAGCCAGGAGCCGACCGTCTACAAGCTCTACCGGGCCTTCGAACTGCTGTCCTTTCGCCGACTTGGTGCCAGGGGTCCGTGGCTGGGCCTCGTCGTGGGCGCCATCGCCCTCATCCCGCTCGTCGTCGTCGCAGAATTGTACCTCGTCTTCCTCGTGCTACCCTTTGGCGCCGGCTTCGTGTATCTTTTGGTGCCGGCTGCCGCCGCCATCGAGGAGGCCGCCAAGGTCTTCGGGGTGGCAGCCTTCACCAAGCTCAGATTCATACGCGGCGGATTTCTCGCAGGCGCGGTATCGGGCCTCGGATTCTACCTCGGCGAGCGCCTCATCGTGGCCTTCTTCGTTGGAGACATTCTGGGGATGCCGGGCGCCCGCCTCATCGTGGCGGCGTCGCTTCTCATCACGCTCGCCGTCCACGCATTGACGGCGGGCATCGCGGCGGCGGGCTGCCGACTCACCGGGGGCCGCATCCGACCCGCCTTCGTCGCCTACTTCCTCCTCGCCGTCTTCATCCACGCGGCCTATAACTTCTTCGTGTTGCGGGGTGCCTTCGGTGGCTAATGCGAAGACAGTCTCGGTGCTCGCCGGCCGCGACCTTTCGCGCATCATGCGCGACAAGGCGTTTCTCTTCATCGTGGCAAGCCAGTTGCTGATATTGTCGGTGTCGGTGTCCTTCAGCCAGGCCTTCCCCGCCTTCCTCGCAGGCGAGGTGGCGACACCCGAGGGCTTCGCCCGCATCGGCGTGGGGGGAGCCGACCCCTTCTGGCAGGCCTTCCGCGAGTCCGGCAAGGAGGGCTTCGTGCGCATCGACATCCAAGGCGACATCGACTCGTTCGCCCGCGACCGCTTCGACGCCCTCGTCTTTGCCCGCGACTTCGAAGACCAGGCGCGGCTGGGATTGCCCGTCGTCGTCGACGCCTATATCGCCGAAGGCCCCAAGGCGAGCCTTATCAGCTATCAGGTCCGCGACGTCCTCGAAGACCTCGACCAGGAGCTCCGCATCAGCCGTCTCGCCGACGGCGGCCTGGCCTACACCGAATACCGGCTGCCCGAAGACCAAAGACGGGGCGACGCCCCCGCCGAACTCATCTACACCGCCATGCTGCCCCTCTTCATCCTCTTCATCTGCGTTGTCGCCGGCAACATGATGATAACCCTCCTGTCCTTCGAGGTCGAAGAAAAGACCTTGGAGCCGCTTCTGGCCACACCCGTGTCGGCCGCCGAAGTCGTCGCCGCCAAGGCAACGGTGGCCATATCGGTCGTCGCAAGCCAGCTCATCGTCTGGATAGCAGTATTCGAGGCCACCGACATCGACGTCGCCCACCCACTCCTCCTGCTCTTTGCCGGCTGCGTCTACGTCGCAGGCTTCACCGCCCTCGGCCACCTCGCCTTCTCGCTTGCCAAAAACCGCGACGGCGCCCAAAACATCTACGCCGCCTTCATCCTCCCAGGCATCATCATGCTACTGCCCTTCGGCGAACTACCCCCCGCACTCGAACCCCTCCTCAGCATCATCCCCAGCCGCATCATCGCCCACCTCGCCCTCAGCCCAACCATACCCCCAGACATACTCGCAGGACTCACCATAACCACGACCATAGCACTCGGACTGCTCACCACAACCATACAAAAAACACGACAAGACACCTACAGGTGATAGCCCCAGTAGTGCTATTTCTTTCGGAAAACGATCACGCCGATCAACACCAAGGCGATAACCCCAATACCGATTAGTGCAGTGGGGGGGGAGCCAGAATCATCATTGTCGGTGGCCGTTTTCGCGATGTGGTCGGTTTCTTGTCGGACTATGTTTTCTTCTGAGGAGGGTTGTGTCTCATCCTTCTCAATCATGATGAACGTTGGGCTTGTCGCAGCGTTTACCTTCGAATAAAACTCTTTGAAAACGTCTAATTCCTGGAGTGGAACGGTCGCTTTTCCCAAATCCAATGAGTAGCTGTACAGTATCGAATTTGTGGTGGCCTCTATCTCATCGGTGAACGATGCGAAGGATTCCTGCCTGTCGTTGATTGTTGGTTCACTTTGAAGGACATATCCTTTTGGGGGGGATATTCGCGTCTGCGAACGATAAAGGCGTTCGCGAGTATAATGGATGGGGAAGGTTCTGTTTTCCTTGTCGATGATGCTTTGGAAGTAGGTTGTCTTCGGAAGGGAGTAAACCAATTGATTCGATTGTGTCTCCACGACCTGTTCGCAGGAGATGGACAAGGCGATTTCAAACGTGGCATTTTCGGAAGAGATCGAATAGGACTCAAGCGTCGGTTGCATGCATTCTTCAGAGATTGTCGACTGGAATTCATCGAGTACGTCATCCCTGCTCGGATCACGGAGTTCCTCTGCCAGGTAGACGG
>CAYUFO010000035.1:0-11762 GCA_964443985.1 uncultured archaeon
CACCAGCAGGGCTACGAGAACGTTTTCGTCCGGGCAGGCGACGGCTACTTCGGCTGGGGGGCCCACGCCCCCTATGACGCCATCGTCGTCACCGCCGCCGCCGACCACGTCCCCCCGCCGCTTCTCTCCCAGCTCAGACCCGGGGGTCGGCTCATCATCCCCCTCGGCGACATCAGGAGCTACCAGACCCTCACCCTCGTCGAGAAGAACGCCGACGGGAATTACACTCTCAGCTATCTCACGAGCGTCCGCTTCGTCCCCCTCACAGGAACGGGCCACGGATTGCGCTAGTGCGGCATACCCGTCCTTCCTGGCGAACGTGGCAGACATATATTTTAATCCTGTTTCGTATGTCTGTCTTATCGGAGATTGTGAGGAGATACCATGGGTTCTGGTCACGGTTATGGAAAGGTCATTTTGTTCGGCGAGCATTTCGTCGTCTACGAAGGCACGCCTTCGATTGTGTCGTCGGTGGACAAGACCACAACGGCGGCCGTCGAGCGGACGAACGAGTCTGGATTCAGCATCGAAGACAACCGCGCTGCATCGCCTGGATACAAGGAGAACTACGTCAGCCAGCAACGGGAATCCGTGGAACGCATGGCAGCCGAGATGGGCCTCGACTTCTCAAAGGAAGGCGTGACATTCACGCTGGCGGGCGACCTATTTGCGGCCGGCGGCATCGGGGCATCCGCAGCCAGCTGCGCCGCCATGGCCCGCGCCCTCAGCGACGAATACAATCTCAACCTGTCTGACGACCGTATCAATGAGCTCGCGCTCGAGGGCGACAGAGCCTACGCCGGCAACCCGTCAGGCGTCGACAACACCGCCGCAGTCTACGGCGGCCTCATCTGGTTCCAGAAAAAGCCGCCCGCCATGGAGCTCATGAAGACGCCCGAACCCGTCCGCATCGTCATGGGCAACACCGGAAAGATCGCCAACACAAAAGTCGCCGTCGCAGGCGTGCGCGAGCGAAAAGAGCAGAACCCCGAAAAATACGACGTCATCTTCCAGGAAGCCCGCGACCTCGTCCACGGGGCCCGCGACGCCCTTCTCGCAGGCGACCTCGAAGCCACCGCCAAGCTTGTAGCGAGAAACCACGAGCTCCTCCAGGACATCGAGGTCTCAAGCCCCGAGCTCGACACGCTCTGCGAGATAGCCGTCGACGCCGGCGCGCTCGCCGCCAAGATGACCGGCGGCGGCATGGGCGGCTACATGTACGCCCTCACCCCCGCCGAAGACATCCAAGTCGCCGTCGAGGCCGCACTCAGGGAGGAGGGCTTTCACGCCTTCGCCACCACCGTCGGCACCTGAGAAGAACCATGGCAGTCGAGCGCATAGCGAGTGGCATCCAGGGCTTCGACGAGCTCGTCGACGGCGGCCTCGAACGGAGCAGCCAGACCCTCGTCGTCGGCGACGTCGGCGCCGGCAAAACCATCTTCGGATTGCACTACCTCGTCGGCGGCGCCCAGCGCGGCGACACCGGGCTCTTTGTCACCTTCGAGGAGTCGCCCGCCTCGCTTCACGCCACCATGGCGGACTTCGGCTGGCCATCCCGCGACGAAGTCCTGCCTGCCAAAATCCACATCGTCGACGTCCCCCTCGAAGAGCTCGCCCAGGAGGTCGACGCAGGCTACCCGACACTTGCCAAGGCGCTCGCCGACGTCAAGCCCAGCCGCGTCGTCGTCGACTCCATCGGCTCCATCGTCCATCTCAGAGACGACCTTGCAAGCCAAAAGCAGTCGATGGTGGGGCTCCTCGCGCTTTTGCGGGAGGCCGGCTGTACGTCGCTTCTTCTGGCCCAGCCCGAGGATGAGCCAAGCGCGCACAAGCGCCACGGAGGCCTCGCCCTCATGGCCGACGGCGTCGTGGGGCTCAACTACGTCCTCTCCCAGGGCGACACCCGTTATCGGAGCATCGAAGTCGTCAAGATGCGGCGCACCAACCACCACAACAAGCGCGTCTGGTTCGCCATCAAGGACGGCATCCAGGTCGACCGTGAGGGGGCGGGCGCAATCATCTGGCTATGTAAAAAATGAGCAAGAAATGGCAGCTCTCCTGCCCGAAGTGCAGGGGGTCCATGGTCCGCATCACCCAGCCCGACGGCTCGTTTCTCATGGTGTGCCGGAAATGCAAGGGCCACCGGGGGCCCTACAAGGGGAAGCTCAGCCATCTGCCCGAGGAAGTCAGGGACGCTATGCGCAGGTGATCCTGGTGCCGCCGTCGAAGCTGCCGCCGAGTGCTTCCTGCACGACGCCCTTCTTGGCGCCGTTGACGATGTGGGCGTCGATGCCGTCGCCGGCGAGCGCGAGGAGTTCCTCGATTTTGCGTTTCATGCCGCCGGTGACGTCGGTGCCCCGCACTGAAAGGTCTGAGAGCGCGTCATCGGATTCAGGCGTGATTTCTGCCACCACGTTGCCGTCTTTGTCGAGGACGCCGTCGACGTCGGTCGCCAAAATGACCCTGGTGGCGCCGAGCTCGCGGGCGAGGTAGGGTGCGAGGTGGTCGCCTGAGAGGATGTTGAATCCTGTCTGGTTGTCGACGAGGACGTCGCCGTAGCCGACGGGGACGAGGCCGTTATCGAGCATCTTCTTGACGACTTCGGTGGGAAAGGAGACGAGCGTGCCCCCGGACAGGATGCCGCCGGCGCTGGGCTGGAATGAGACGGCCGGGACGCCCGCCTGCTGGAGGGCCGCCGCCACCCTGCTGTTGAGCCCTTCCATGGACTGGTGGGTGACGGAGACTCCCTCTATCTGCCAGGGTTCGGTGATGCCTTCGGCGAGACGGTATCTTTTGGCGGGTACGTGGCCGAACGGGCCTGCGCCGTGGACGACGACGAGGCGGGTGTCAGGATGTTTTTTTAAGAAGGCTGCGGTCTCTTTGGCGAGGCGGGCGAGGTGTTCCTCGTTGACGTCGGCCGCGTCTTCGGCTTTTTTCGTGACGATGCTGCCGCCGAGCTTGAGGATGACGAGGTCGCTCATGGTCGGTATGATTCCCAGCAGAGGATGTCTTCGAGCGGTTTCTTCGGGATGTCGGGGGGCGCCCCACCTGCGTATCCGACAGCGATGAGGCTGACGAGCTTGGCATCGGAGGGGGCGCCGAGAAGCGAGAGGACGTCGGGTGCGTATCCTTTCTTGTCGCCTGCCACCCAGCAGGCGGCAAGCCCCATGGCGTGGGCGGCGGCGAGGATGTTCTCGGTCGCCGCCGACCCGTCTTCGAGGTAGTACTTCGTGTCCTCGGCAACGACGGCGATGCAGGCGGCCGCATCGGCGATGAAGGAACCGTAGTCGGCACGTGCTGCAATCTCTTTTTTCTTCTTTTCGTCGGTGACGACGACGAACCGCCAGGGCTGGACGTTCCTCGCCGTGGCGGCGAGCCTCCCGCAGTCGACGAGCTCTTCGAGGAGCTCCCTTGAAACCGGTTTTTTCGCGTACGCCCTGATGCTTCGCCTGGTTTTGAGCGCTTCGAGCGCGTCCATCACCTGGTCCCCCACCGCATGTAGAGGTCGTGGTCGACGCCGAGGCAGTCGAGGACCTTGCCGGCAGCGAAGTCGACGACGTCGTCGACGCTTCCCGGATGCGGGTAGAAGGCGAGGACCGGGGGGCAGACGAGGGCGCCCGCCCGCTTGAGGGCCGCCATGTTCTTGAGGGCCGATAGCGAGAGCGGGGTCTCGCGGGGGCAGACGACGAGGGGCTTGCCGAACTTGAGCATGTTCTCGGCGGAGCGGGTGATGAGGGTGTCGGCGTAGCCAGCCGCCACCGCCGACAGCGTCTTCATGCTGGTGGGCACGATGGCCATGGCATCGACGGGAAACGACGAGCTCGCGATGGGGGCGCCGAAGTCGGCGTCGTCGTAGACGTGGGAGGCGGCGTCCTGGAGCGCATTCATCGAGGCGTAGCCCTCGAAGGCGCCCACTTTTTTTGCGCCCTCGCTTATGACGAGGAAGGTTTCGTGGTCCTTGAGAGCTGATAGCAGGCGGTCGGCGAGGACGATGCCCGAGGCGCCGGTGACGCCGACGACGATTTTCATGGCTGCGTAGGTGTACTTTTCTTTTAACTTTATATACATATAGGAATGCGATGATCGGCACCTATGAGGTCGCGGCTCCCCCCGCTTCAACCGAAGACCTCGAGCGGTTCGCCCGCTTGCAGGGGCGGTTCCTCGCCGAATACGCGAGGGAGTTGCCGGCGCTCCTGCGCGAGGACCGGGAGGAGCGCGCTCGGAGGCTTCTTGAAAAAGAGGGTCTTGCAGACAAGCAGGTCTTGCAGGCGCTCCCGTATCTCGCCGGCTATGGCCTCATCGATCCCCTCTTCTTCGACGACGACATCGAGGAGATTCTCATCGATGACCTGAGAAAGCCCGTCCTCGTCGTCCATCGCAGCCGCGGCAAGCTTGCCACCACGCTCCAATACGGGTCTGTCGACGAGGTTGACCGCTTCATCGCAAAGGTCAAGGCGTTCGCCGGCGTCAGCCACGAGCGCCAGATCATCGACGCCCAGCTGCCCGAGAACGTCCGCGTCAACGTCACGCTGCCGCCGACGTCGTTTCGCACGCCTTCCATCACCATCCGCAAGTACCTCGAGGACCCGCCCTCCATCGCGGCGCTTATCGCCAACGGCACCCTTGACGCCGACGTCGCCGCTTTCTTGTGGATGGCGGTCGACGGCCTCGGTCACGCGCCTCGAAACATCGTCGTGACGGGGCCTGCGAGTTGCGGCAAGACGACGCTCCTTAATGCCCTGTTGACGTTCACCCACGAGGAGGAGCGCATCGTATCCATCGAGGACACCATGGAACTGGATTTGCGCTACCACGAGGACTGGGTGCGCATGAAGGCCTCAGATGACGTCGTCATGGAGGAGCTCGTCAAAAACAGCCTGCGCCAGCGCCCCGACCGCGTCGCCGTCGGCGAGGTTCGCGGGCGCGAGGCCTACAATCTCTTGTCGGCGATGAACCTCGGCATCCACGGGTTGGGCACCATCCACGCCAACAACTGCCGCGACGCCGTGGCCCGCTTCAAGGCGCCGCCCATGAACGTGCCCGTCCAGATGCTTGGCAACATCGACCTCCTCGTGGCGTTGCAGCGCTTCACCCGGGAGTCCGCCGCCGTCCGCCGCGTCGTGCAGGTCATGGAGACCGGCCACGTCATCAAGGACACGCTGCAGCTCGGCGAGGTCTACGTCTATGAGCCCGGCAAGGACCGCTGTCGGGAGGAATCGTTTCCCGCCCACACCGTCAACGAGATAGCTGATGCGGCGGGGGTGACGCCCAAGAAGGTGCTCTTGGAGATGCGCCGGCGCTCTCAGACACTCGCCGACCTCGCAGAGCGGGGCGTCCATTCCCAGTCGGCGTTCGTCTCTGAGGTCAGACGCTACTACGAGGGCCCGGAAGACTACTGGGCCGAGCTCTTCGCCCGCATCAAGGGCGTCAAAAAGACAGAGCAGAAAAAAGAGGAGAAGGAAAAGAAGTCCTAGAGGACTTCTTCGAGGATTTCAGACACTTCTTTGGGGAGGCCCGCCACGCGCACGCCGACGGCTTCGAGCGCCTCCTTTTTGGCAGCATAGGTGCCAGACGACCCGCTGATGACGGCGCCGGCGTGGCCCATGCGCTTGCCGGCAGGTGCCGTCTTGCCGGCGACGTAGGCGACGACGGGCTTGTCGTAGCCGGTGTCCTTGATGTAGCTGGCGGCGTCCTCTTCGGCCGATCCGCCGATTTCTCCGAGCATGACGACGGCCTTGGTGTCTTCGTCGTCTCGGAATTTTTCGAGAACGTCGATGAAGGAGAGGCCGACGACGGGGTCGCCGCCGAGGCCGATGGCCGTCGACTGGCCGTGGCCTGCTGCCGTCAATGCCGCGACGATCTCGTAGGTGAGGGTGCCGCTTCGGCTGACGACGCCGATGTCGCCTTCGGCGAAGATGTGGTTGGGCATGATGCCCATCTTGGACTTGCCGGGGCTGATGAGGCCTGGTGTGTTGGGGCCGACGACGGAGAGGCTCTTCTCCTTGGAGGTGGCCACGAACCGCATGGCGTCGTAGACGGGGATGTGTTCGGTGATGACGACGACGGGGTCGAGGTCGTAGGCGAGGGCTTCGAGGGCGGCGTCCTTTGAGAGGGCGGCGGGGACGAATATGATGCTCGCATCCGCCTCGTCTGCCACGTCGGCGACGTTGTCGTAGACGGGGACGCCGTTGACGTCTTGGCCGCCCTTGCCGGGGGTGACGCCGGCGACGACGTTGGCGCCGTAGTCGAGCATGGACTGCATGTGGAAGCTGCCTTGGCGTCCGGTGGCGCCTTGCACGATGATTCGTGTCTTTTCGTCGATGAGTACTGCCATTTTTACTTTCCTCCTCCGAGTTCGACGGTCTTCTTTGCCGCGTCCTCCATGGAGTCGGCGACGTCGAAGCCCGCGTCTTTGAGCATCTGTTTGCCTTCCTCTTCCTTGGTGCCCATCATGCGGATGGACAGGGGGACGTTCGGCTTCGCGTCGATGATGCCTTTGGCCACTTCGTCGCAGCGGGTGATGCCGCCGAAGATGTTGACGAAGATGGCGGTGACGCCCTTCTTTTTCTGGATGATGTCGAGGGCCTGCTGCATGTTCTCGGCGGTGGCGCCGCCGCCCACGTCGAGGAAGTTGGCGGGTTTTCCGCCGTAGGTGTTGATGGCGTCGAGGCTTGCCATGACGAGGCCGGCGCCGCAGCCGATGACGCCGATGTCGCCTTCGAGTTCGACGTAGCTGAGTCCCGCGTCCTTGGCCTCTTTTTCGAGGGTGGTGTATTCGTTGGTCTTTTTGAACTTGGCGGCCATGTCTTTGTGGCGGTAGAGGGCGTTGTCGTCGATGACGAACTTGGCGTCGACGGCGAGGATGCCCGCTGGCGTCCAGGCGAGGGGGTTGATTTCTGCGGTCTCTGCGTCGTAGGCGCAGGCCGCCTGGTAGAGGCGGTAGGCGACCGTCGCTATCTGGGTGAGTTCCTTTCCTTTGACGCCGATGGATTTCACCATCTCGCGGACCTGGTAGGCTTCGAGCCCCTTCAGGGGATCGATGGCGAGCTTGGCGATCTTCTCGGGGGTCTCGGCGGCGACTTTTTCGATGTCCATGCCGCCTTCGGCTGATACCATGAGGGTGAGCTTCTTGGCCTTGCGGTCGATGACGAAGCCGACGTAGTATTCCTTTTCGAGGTCGGCGGCCTCGGTGATGAGGACCTTCTCGACGGTGAGGCCGCGGATGTCCATGCCGAGGATGGCTTGGGCGTGTTTCTTGGCTTCGTCGGTCGAGTCGGCGAGCTTGACGCCGCCGGCCTTGCCGCGTCCGCCGATGAGGACTTGTGCCTTGACGACGACGGGTTTTTCGACTGGTTTGACCTGGCTTGCGTCGTCGATGACGTAGCCGTCTTGGACGGGGATGTTGAATTCGCGAAAGATATCCTTTGCTTCGTATTCCTGCAGCTTCATTTTTTCATCAATCAATGGCTGAACGTGAAAAGTAATTGTTTAGGCGCGCTCGCCTATAAAAATTCGTTTACCCCAGCTGGGCGCGAAGGGGTGCGAGCTCGCTTTGGGGGATGACGGGGGCGTGCTTGCAGACGATGGGCTGGTTGAGGAGGACGATGCCCTTGATGTCCTTTTGGAACTCGTTTCTGAGGCTGCGGTAGACGTCCATGAAGGCGTCGTGGCTGCAGATGGCTTTGGCGATGATCTCTCCGTCTTCGCGGTGGAAGACTTCCGAGACGCAGTCGTGTTTTCTGAGGTGGTCGGCGACGTGCAGGACGCGGGTGACGTCGGTGGTGATGCGGGCGACGTAGGTGCCGAGTCCGAGCTTGGCGGGGTCGATGACGACGGTGCAGCGGTCGATGAGCTCTTCGCGGATCTTCGCGAGGCGTTTTTGCAGCGTGGACAGTGGCATGTTGAGTCGTTTGGCCATCTTGGTCTGGCTCATGCGGCTGTCTTCGGCCAGAAGCTGGAGGATGGCGAGGTCGAGGGCGCGCTTCCCGTCGGCGGCGCTTTTGAGGTGCTCGAGCTCGTCGACGTGGATGACGGGGTCGTGCTTGCCGATGTTGGGTTGGGCCAAAAGCAGGATGCTGGTGATGCGGCCGTGGAATTCGTTCATGATGTCGGTGTAGGTGTCCATGAACTTGGTGTGGTTGCAGATGGCTTTGGCGATGATTTCGCCGTCTTCTCGGTAGTAGACGTCGTTGATGTAGGGCTTTTCCTTGAGGTGGTTGACGACGTTGTTGATGTGGGGGACGTCGCAGGTGATGCGCAGGATGTAGGTGCCGAGTCCGAGTTTTTTCGGGTCGACGATGATGGTGAACTTGTCGACGAGTTCGCGTTGGATGCGGCTGAGCCGTTTTTGCAGCGTGGACAGTGGCATGTTGAGTCGTTTGGCCATCTTGGTCTGGCTCATGCGGCTGTCTTCGAGCAGGAGTTCGATGATGTCGAGGTCCTTTTTCGTGTAGGGGTGCTTCATGGTGGGCTGCATGCGGGCGAGAAGGCCGGTACGAGAATAATGATGCGTTGTTGTGTTTATAAATGGGGGTGGTTTTGACCGCGATTTTTTTGGTTTTCGATTGTTTCCATCCTAAAAGGGTTATTTCTCCCAAGATATCCTAATTATGGTGCATATTGGCGAGCATATCGCTTCAATTGGGGGACAAATCCACTTTTCACACATTAATTATCCCAAAGGAACCCGCATCTTTTTAAACCCAGGTATCGTAAGAATACTGGACATTTTACACTCATTCCGCGAAAAATTGGGGGGTGGATACACACAATGTTACGAACAGGAGTCATCGGCTGCGGCGCCATGGGTCAACACCATGTCCGCATCTACGCCGAGCATGAAGGCACGGAACTCGTCGGCATCGCCGACCCCGACTCTAAACGGGCCGGCGAACTCGCCGAGAAATACCCCACAAAAGTATACGATAACTACCTCGACCTCCTCGACCAGGGCCTCGACGCCGTCTCCATCGCGACGCCGACCGTCCTCCACCACGACATAGCACTTGCCGCCATCGAGCGGGGCATACACGTCCTCGTGGAAAAGCCCATCGCAGACTCCCTCGAAGCCGCCAAGGACCTGAAGCGCGCCGCAGAAATGAAGGGCGTCACGCTCATGGTCGGCCACATCGAACGATTCAACCCCGTCGTCGCCCACCTCAAAAAGCACATCGACGACGGCGTCTTCGGCGACATCGTCCACATGTCGGCCAAGCGCGTCGGGCCCGTCGACCCCCGCATCAAGGATGTCGGTATCATCATCGACGTCGGCGTCCACGACATCGACATCATGAGCTACCTCTACGGCAGCAAGATAGACGGCACCTACGCCATCGCCGGCAACGGCGGCACCGACATCGAGACCCACGCCCAAGTGTCATTGAAGTTCGAGAACGGCGCCTCAGGCATCATCGAGACTAACCGCCTGACGCCCCGAAAGATTCGCGAGCTCACCGTCACGGGCACCAAGTGCGTGGCCACCGCCGACTACATCAACCAGACCCTCGACGTCAAGAACGGCAAATGGGAGAGCAACGAAGACCTCGTCAAACAGGAGCCCCTCAAATGCGAAATCGATCACTTCCTCGACTGCGCGCGGACCGGGAACCCGCCACTGATCACAGCCGACCACGGCATCCACGCACTCGAAGTCGCCATGGCGGCAGTCGAAAGCTACACAAAAAACAGCTACACCGCCATCAACGAGCCCCCGCAGCTCGTCGAATTCCACACAATCAAGCACTCCATGGAAGACCGGCGGAGAAACCAGAACCAACACCTCTTCCCATTCGCTCCCACGATCGGAGGGCTCGCACACTAACCCAAAAAATTATACTACTCACTGAAAGGAGGAAAAAAAACAAAATGAACACGAAAAACCTATTGACTGTATTGGCCGTCTTGGCCGTTCTTGCGGCTCCAGCCATGGCCTACACGCCCGACGGAGACTTATCCGACTGGGGCGTCACGCCATTCGTAGACTGGGTGCCCGACAGCCCGACCGCCGAATACAGCGTAGAAGACTACGACGGAACCAACCCCGAACCCGGTGGCTACCCCATCGGCGGAGAAAACTTTGACATCGAAGCACTCTACTTCGACGACGAACTCGGCGTCGCCTACTTCGCAGCCGTCACATCGCTCGGACCAGACGGTCTCGGCAGCTACAAACCCGGTGACCTCGCCCTTGACATCGACAACGATCCCTCGACCGGGGAATACGGCTACGAATACGGCATCAAGCTCTTCGCATCGAACGGCATCCCAAAGGGTTGGGTATGCAAGAACCCCGACTGGCTTTATGCTAGCGAGTATGAGAACTCGCCCAGCTACATCCGAAACTGCAACGAGAAGACCGGTTCCGCCATCGTCGTCTACACCGACGCGGGCGTCACCGACTACGCGGGCGTCGACCTCCCCAACTACATCATCGAGGTCAAGGTCAACAAGAACGCCATCGGCTCCCCGAACCAAGACGACACCAGCGAGATGCACGTGTCGATGAGCTGCGGCAACGACGTCATCGAGATAGAGCAGACCTGGGACTATGAGGCCCCCGAGTTCATGAGCTTCGCGCTTCCTGCCATCATCTTGCTCTTGACGCCGGGACTTGCCTACTACCTGTCCAGAAAGGAATAAACAGGTGGAAAAACCATGAAGAAAACACTTCAGATACTGCAGGCAGCCTTCATCCTCGTGATCGTGGCTGCGAGCGCCCAGGCAGTCATCCAAGACATCCGCTATGTGCGCCCCTGCGCAGATGTAGATCTGTGTGACTGGGACCAGATGCTCCCGCTCGGCAGCGAGAACTGCTGCGGCTGCGGATTGTCCTACAACACGTATTGGCCATTGAACACCGAAGCCCAGGTGACCTGCACGTTCGACGGCTCGGACTATCAAGCCCACGACTTGTATGTGTCAATCGACAACGACATAATCGTCTGCACCCTCAACGACGAGGTCGTCTTCGACAACACCGTCCACGAAGGCTGCGCTCCAGAGGACCCCCGCGACGGCTACCAGGCATCCCTTGATGCGGTGCCCGGCGAGAACGTCCTCTACTGCGAGGTCCTCGACCGCGGCTCCATGAGCCACTTCGACGCCTGCGTCATCGGCTCGGAACCCAATGTCCCCGCGCCCGAGTTCGCGAGCATGGCGATTCCCGCCATCATCTTGCTCTTGACGCCCGGGCTGGCCTACTACGTGGCGAAGAAAGAGTAATTGGAGGAAACATAAATGAAGATTGCATCGATCTTTGCGGCGTTCCTCGTCTTGGCAGGCTTTGCCAGCGCCCAGGTCGGCTCCATCGACACCGAGTGCCAGGCCCATGGATTCATGGGCGGCATCGTCAAGTATGAATGGGCCGACTCGGGCGGATACGTCGCAGAGGATCCTGCCATCGACCCCTGGGTCATTAGTGTGGTAGGTGATACTGTTGAGGCGAACTGGACAGCTAGCCCTGATGTGGCAGGCGTCCTCGTCAACGGCGGAACTGAATATGATGAATACGCTGGCGGTTCCTCCGGAACAGTTGCATGCGTGTGGTATGCAAATCCCGGAGGGCAGGAGAGTTGCCATGGCATAAGCCACATCACCTTCTGCTACGACCAAGAAGTCACCACGACGACGGTGCCGACCGACCTGCCAGAGTTCCCCAGCCTCGTGCTGCCGGCGCTCCTTGCGCTTTTAGTCCCGTCCGCGGCCTACCTGGTATACAAGGCTCGATAAGGCACCACAACAAGGGGAGCGCTTCCCTCCTTTCA
>CAYUFO010000036.1:0-11589 GCA_964443985.1 uncultured archaeon
CAAGGAAGATACGTTCGTCCTGGACTTCGTGAACGAGCCGGATGACATTCTTGCGGCGTTTCAGCCGTACTACGAACGAACGCTCGTGGGCGAACAGGCCGATCCGAGGCAACTGTACGAGCTACAGGCCAAGCTCGACGCCCAGCAGGTCTACCACAAAGCCGAGGTCGAGGAGTTCTGCAAGGTGTTCTACAAACCGAAGCGGAACCAGACGCCGACGGACCACGCGCGGATGAATGCGTGCATCGACCCGGCCGTTGGGCGGTTCACCGAGCTTGGCGAAGAGGAGCAAGAAGAGTTCCGCAAGACGCTGGCGGCGTTCAGGAACCTGTATGCGTTTCTCTCGCAGGTCATCCCGTTTCAGGATACCGACCTGGAGAAGCTGTACTCGTACATCCGGTTCCTGCTGACGAAGCTACCGCGAGGCGACAGCGGGCCGGTGTACCACTTCGATGACGACGTATCGCTCAAGTACTACCGGCTGCAGAAGATTGGCGAGGGTTCGATTGATCTCGAGGCGGGCAAGACGGAGCCAATTGACGGCCCGACGGCAGTGGGCACGAAGGCGGCTCATCCGGACGACATTGAGCTGTCAAGGCTGATCGACATCCTGAACGAGCGGTTCGGCACCGAGTTCAAGCCGGGCGACCAGCTTTTCTTCGAGTCGATCCGCGAAGACGCCGTGGCGGACAGCGGCCTGCGGCAGGCGGCAATGGCGAACACGATGGAGAACTTCGGCTACGTCTTCCGCAAGGCGCTGGAAGGATTGTTCATCGACCGCATGGATCAGAACGAGGAGATCACGGCCCGGTACATGAATGAAGAGCGCTTTCGCGAAGCGGTCAATCAACATCTGCTCAAGGATGTGTACGCGCATATTCGTGATGAGGAGGCAGCGCAAGCGAGTGTTCGATGATGAATGTCAAGGATGCCGCGATTCAAGTGCTCCGACAGGCCGGAAGCGCATTGAGCGCGCGGGATATTAGCGAGCGGATTCTTGCTGCAGGACTCTGGAAGACGCGTGGCAAGACACCGCACGCCACCGTCACGGCCCAGCTATCCATTGACATCAAGAAGCGGGGAGCTGAGTCGCCGTTTGTGCGTGTGGGACCCAACACCTATGCCTTGCGTGATGGGATTGTCACTCCAGGTATCGCCCAGGCGTCCGATGGCAGGGCTACGGAGAAGTATTCGTTTCTCGACGCGGCTGAGAAGGTGCTCGATCAGTTCGGTGATAAGAAGCCGATGCACTACCGCGACATCACAAGCAAAGCCTTGGAGCTCGGCTGGATTGTCACAGAGGGCAAGACGCCGGAGGCGACGATGTACGCCCAGGTGTTGACCGAAATCCGCCGCTCCCAGAAACGAGGTAAGCAGCCGCGCTTCGTCCAGCACGGCCGTGGTTATGTTGGTCTGGCGAAGTGGATGGGCAAGGGGCTGGCTTTCGAGATTGAGCAACACAACAAGAGGGTGCGTCAGGCGATGCACAAACAACTGCTGGCGATGGACGCGACGGAGTTCGAGGAATTGATCGCCCGGTTGCTTGCCGAGATGGGATTCGACGACATCGAGGTCACTCGTCGCAGCGGCGATGGTGGCATCGACGTTCGGGGAACCTTGGTCGTCGGGGATGTGATTCGCACCCGTATGGCCGTACAGGTCAAAAAGTGGAAGCCCAAGAACCGCGTGCAGACCCCGACGGTCCAGCAGGTCCGTGGTAGCTTGGGGACGCACGAGCAGGGTCTGATTATCACGACCAGCGACTACAGCACTGGTGCAAGAACCGAAGCTGCGCGACCTAATGCTGTTCCCGTTGCGCTGATGAACGGTGAACAGCTCGTCGCGGTGCTGGTCGAGCACGGCGTGGGGGTGCGCCGGCAGTCGCACGTCCTGCTGGATCTCGAAGCGGGAGCTGATGAGCGCCCGTGATCGGGGGTTCGCTTTAGGGTCCTAACCCGAACCGGCTCGTTAACCAGTTTCGTTGGTCGAAGTGAGAGTCTGAGAGCTCTCGGCCTGCTCTCGGCCGGTGTGGCGGTGTGAGGCCGCGGTCGCCGGTTCGCGCGAGGTCTCGCCGGGCGCCACGCCGGCACCCCAAACGTGGTAATCCACGCCTTGACGGGAGTTTGGGGCGCTGCTCGGACCGCCGGCTCTCGGCCGGGGTTCGTTAACCCTTCTGTCGGGACGGTTCGGAGGCGGTGTTCAACTCCCTGTGCGCAACCCATCGCGCGCGGAAAAGCGCGAGAAAATGTATACTTTTTCGGCGTTAACCAGACGGTTGAGTTTGGCCGGTTTCGGTGAGCGTAAGTGTATGACGGAAGGGCGGTTAGGCGTCGAAACCGAAGGCGTCGAATCCGGGGGTTTAGAGGCGCTCGCGCGCGACTTTTTGTAGAGTTAATCAGGCGGTTGGGAGTTGTCGTCGTGGTGGGTTGCGCGAAGGGGCCTTCGGTTCTCGTTTCGAACTGAGAACTTTTGCCCACCGGTACCGACGTTGGCGCGATTGTTCAGACAGCGGCAGGGGGCTCGTCTCGGCGGCGGGACTCCAATAGGGCCCTCGTTCAACGGCTGTCTTGGCATCCGAGGGTGTCAGGGCGGGCGCATTCACTGGCCGGCGCCGTTCAAAACCCGGTCATTCCCGCTCCGGGGATGCGGGGCATCCGGCATTCACGCCGAACCCGCCCGTCGGGGTCCACCACCACGAACACGGCGGCGTGCGCCTTGGTCGCCTCGGTGTAGTGACGCGAGGCCGATTCGAACAGTTCCTCGCGCTGCCGATCCAGTTCATCCAACCGCTCGTAGATCGCATCGCATCCGGCTTCGTCGCCTTCGTGCAGCGATTGAAGTTCGGCGTCCAGCTTCGTCCGCTGTTCGTCAATGGCGGCGGGGGGGCCGGCGGTCGTGTCGTGATCGGTCAGCGCGAACGCAGCGAGCCCGGCGTCCCGCGCGGGGCGGGCGAGGTGCTGCGATGCGTCGGTCCCGTCCGACGCGGTCGAGTGCAGGTGCAGGTCACAGTAATTCAACGCATCGACCTCGGCGTCATGATGCCTCATCCGCCGCGACACACTCGGTGCAGCGGCCGTAGAGGATGATCTCGTGCGAGGCGACCTCGAAGCCCGGCGGCGCGAGTTGGCCGAGCTTGCCGGGGCAGCCCGGGACGTCGAACACGCGGCTGCAGCTTCGGCAGTGGAAGTGGTGGTGGTGGCCCAGTTCCGCGAGCTCGTAGCGGGCCGGCTCGCTGGGCAGTTCCACGGCCTTGAGGTAGCCGTCCTCGACCAGCGCGTTGACCGCGCGATAGACCGTTGCCGGCCCCATGCCGGGCACCTTGCGCTGAGCTTCATCGAGCGCCTCGGCTATGCTCAGCGGCCGGCCCGCGGCCTCGAACGCCGCTCGTATCGCCTGTCTCTGCCTAGTCTTACGCATTATCTTGGTCGCGGGCTTGACTGAAACTGCAAATTCATTATCATCACTCGTACATTGATTGTCAATGGTAACTGTGCTGCTGTGTTGTGAACGCACCGATGACTCAGCCCCGACCCGCCAACCCCGCCGCCCGCCAGCCGGCCGGGTTCACCTTGATCGAGCTTTTAGTGGTCATCTCCATCATCGCCCTGCTCATCGGCATCCTCCTGCCGGCGCTGGGCAGCGCGCGGCAGACGGCCAAGGCGATGCAGTGCATGAACAACATCCGGCAGATCGAAATCGCCCACTACAACTACATGATCGATTACGATGGTGGGATGATCGATGTCGGGCTCGGCCACGACGGCGGCGCGCATGCTGATGAAACTACGACTTGGATCAAAACGCTTCAGGATTACTGGGCCGACCAGCAGGACTCGGGCCTGGGTGATGAAGTCCGCGCCCGTTCGCCGCTGGACGACAGCCCGCACTGGGGGCCTGCGCCGGCGGGCGATCCCATCCCCGGGTCACCGACCGACCAGCGCCGCCGCACCAGCTACGGCCTCAACGACTTCCTGACGACTTCCGCGCCGCTGTCGTCGCAGCGCCACACCAGTCTGGATGAGATCAGCCGACCGTCGAGCACGGTGCATGTGTTGATCATGGCTTACGAGGGCAACTTCGCGGGCGCGGACCACGTTCATTCGACCGGTTGGTTCAAAACCAGCGGACTGCCGGCGCACGTGCGCGCCTCGGCACAGGCCCAACCCCACGCGGTCCGCGGCGAACCGGGCGCGGCCGACGCGGTGAGCAACTGGGGTTTTCTCGACGGGCACGTCGAGCAGACCGCCTTCAGCACGCTGGGCACCGGCCCGGACAACAACAAGTTCAACCCCGACGTCGGCCCGTAGCCTTCGAAGGGCGTTCATCCGCCGCGCGTTGCGGCGGCGATCCACCACGGTTTTTCTCTTTTGAGAGGAGAGCGAACATGACCCCGTTTCACAAACCCCTCATCCTGGCTTTTGCGGCCGCCGGCGCTCTGACGCTCGGACAGTCCGCGATGGCCGTACACAGCGACATCGAGTTCAAGTACGACGGCGGCAAGATCGCCATCGAGTTCGGCGACGAAGGACAGGTCTTCGAGGGCGATTTCCCGACCACCGGCTCGTTCGAGCAGTTCACCGATGACCCCGGCTTCGCCTCCGAAGTGGACGAAGGCCTGGGGATCAATCCCGGTGACATCATCGACTACAACATCCTCGGCCCGCTTAAGTATCACAACGGTACCGCCTTCGCGACGGTTCCGACCGGGGCGAGCATCAGAATCGACGACAATCCCACTGGTTCGCTCACGGTCGACGCTTTGACCACCGGCCCGGTCAGCGGTCCCGGCGTGATCGGAGATGCCGACGGCGACGGCGACGTGCACTCGCACATCGACTTCACCCTGCAGCCGGGCGAGTTCGATACCAGCAACAATCCGCCGGCAGGCGCCTACAGCCTGCTGATGGAACTGACGACGGACGCCGATGGCATCGCCAACTCCGACCCGTTCTACATCGTGTTCAACTTCGGTTTGGCCGAGGGCGAGAACGGGCCTTTCGAGACGGCGGTGGGTGACTTCGCCGCGTTGATCCCCGAACCCACCTCACTGGCGATCGCGGGGCTTGGAGGCCTGTTGTTGCTGAGTCGGCGGCGCACGCGGCAGTCGTAAGCCGCGGTGGGCCACGCTTGCATGGAGGAGGGAGGCGGCGCTGCTTTAACGACTGCGCCGTCTTTTTTTATCACGCACCACGCGGCACCACGCCCCGGGAGCCTGGCATGAGCGCACGCGACCGTTCCGATCCCGGCCCGATCCCCGCGGTCTTCTCCGATCCCGCCGCCGCGGCCTCTGCGCCCGGGCTGGACCTGGCAGGGATCGCGGCCTCGACGCTGTGCGCGCTCCACTGCCTGCTGGGCCCGGCTGTGCTCGCGCTGGCGCCGGCGTTGGGCCGATTCTGGAACGCCCCGCTCACGCACTGGGCGATCGCGTTGGTGGTGGCGCCGGTGGCGCTGCTCGCGGTGTGGCGCGGCAGCCGGGTCCACGGCCGACGCTGGCTGCTACCGCCGACCGCGCTGGCGGTGGCGCTGATCGTCGCGGCCCTGATCGTCCCGCCGCTGCTTGAAGCCGCTCACGATCACGCCCACGATCACGATTACGGCCACGCCCATCATCACGATCACGCTCACGGCCATGATCACGGTCACGCCACGGGCGCGCATCATTTGGAGACCGTTCTGACAGTCGCGGGTAGCGCGCTGCTGCTGGCGGTGCACGGAGTGAACCTGCAGGGCTGCCTGACAAAGCGTTGCGTGGCGGCGTGTCGGCGGTGCGACGCCCCGTCGGGTTCAGCGGCGCGGCCTCTGCAGACGCACAAGCGTATGGGATCACTACCACGAGGAGACCACCAATGAGGCAAAACATTGGAACCTGGCTGTTGATGCTCGTTTTGACCATGCTGACGACGGGCTGCGGCGGGGCTGCCGAGGAGGCGGCCGGTGAGGCCGAGCCGCTGGTCGTGTGCGTCTCATCGACCGACGTCGCGTCGATCGTGCGTGCGGTGGGCGGCGAGGATGTCGAGGTGACCGCGTTTGTCAGGCCACCCGATGACCCGCACGTGGTGGAGGCCTCGCAGGCGATGGTGCAGACGTTGGCTCAGGCTGACCTGCTGGTGATCGTCGGGCTCGGTCTGGAGCAGGCTTGGTTGCCGGCGATGATTAACCAGGCGAACAACGAAACGGTGCGTGCGGATGGCTCGGGGCATCTGGATCTGTCGGCGAACCTGCGCACGATCGTGGGGCCGGAAGGTCAGGGCGTGCCGGGCTCGTTCCATCCCGAAGACAACCCCCATTACCTGCACGATCCCGTGGAAGGCGTGAAAGCCGCTCGCGCCATTGCCGACCGGTTGGCCGCGCTGCGCCCGGAGCAGGCCGATCGGTTCCATGTGAACTTCGAACAATTCGCCGAGCAAATCATGATTGCGATGCTGGGTGAAGCGGTGGCCGAGAAGCACGACGCCGAGGCATTCGAAGCCCTCGCCATCGTGATCGAGCATGGGCATTTTGAGGAGCACTTGGCCGAGCACGGATGGACGGCGGTTGAACTTGGAGGCTGGCTGGGGCGGCTGGAGGAATACCGCGGGACGGCCGTGGTCGGGGATCATGACATGTGGCCGTATTTCGGGCGTCGGTATGGGATGCGCGTGCTGGGCTATCTCGAGCCGGAACCGGGGGTGCCGCCGACGACGCCGCACCTCAGCGGCCTGATCGAGCGAATGCGCGAGGCGGATTGTCGCGTGATCCTTTCCGTGCCGTACTTCGATCCGCGTCACGCCCGGTTCGTCGCCGATCGCACCGGGGCGGAGATCCTCGCGATGGCGCATCAGCCCGGCGCCCGTCCGGACACCGATTCGTATCTGCAGTTTGTGGAATACAACGCTCGACAGTTGCACGAAGCCCTGCGGGCATCGCCCGAGTCGATTGCGCCATGAACATCGGCCCCGAGCAACGCCAACCGCTGCTGTCGATCGAGCGGGCCACCCTGAGTTATGGCCGCCGCCCCGTCCTCGAACAGGTCGACTTCAAGATCGAGTCGGGGCAGTTCTGGTGCTTCCTCGGGCCTAACGGTGAGGGGAAGACCACGCTGATCAAGGCTCTGCTCGGAGCAATGCGCCCACGGCGCGGCCGGATCGTGCGTCGCGAAGACATTTTCCGCGCCGGTCGGGTCAGTTACGTGCCCCAGCGCCTGGAGTTGAACCCGACACTGCCGACCTCGGTCCGGGAGTTTGTGCTCGGCGGTGTGAGCGGGCTGCGCACGAGCAGGTGGCAGCGTCGCCACCGGCTGGAGCGCGTCCTGGATTTGGTAGGCCTGCGATCAAAAATGCAGCGCCACAACTACTGGACACTCTCCGGCGGGCAGCGGCAGCGTGTGCTGGTGGCGCGGGCGCTGATCCGCGATCCGCGCTTGCTGATCGCGGACGAGCCGGTGGCCGGCCTGGACTTCGCAGCTGCGGCGGCAGTTCTCCGTGTTCTGCACCATCTCAACACCAAGCATGAGGTCACCATCGTATTCGTGACCCACGATCTGCCTATCGCGGGGGCATATGCCTCCCACGCGGCACTGTTTCGAGCCGGTCGAGTCCGCGCCGGCGAAAAAGCGCAGGTGCTTCGGCCGGAGACGCTGGAGGCGACGTTCGGCGTGCCGATCGCAGCGCAAAGCGATGCCGACGGTCGCATCCGCATCGCGCACGGCCCAACGTTGACCGAGCACCGTCCGGAGCAGGTCAAGCCAACCCCAGAGCTGGTGGGATGAGCGCGTTTCTCCACTCATGGACGCTGTTCGGAGCGGCTTATCTGCTGACCCTGTTGGCCGCGACAACCTTGGCGCTAGTCGGCGTGGTCGCGGTGGCGCGACGGCAGGTCTTTATGGCGGCGGCGGTAGCGCAGGCCTCTGTGTTCGGCCATGTCCTCGTGCTGATGATCAGCGGCGTCACCGGCGAGTGGCTCACGAGCCGGGGGGTCGCCGAAGCGACGGTCATCGGATCAGCGCTGGCGGCGGCGGCGATCATCATGCTTGGCCGCAGTGCGTCGGCGCAAGGCAGTCGCTTGGATGGGGAGGAGCGCACGGCCTGGGTCTTCATCCTCTGCTCCGCGGGTACCGTGCTGTTGGTCGCTCGAACCTCCACCGGCATCGAGCAGCTTCGGCGGATGCAGGCCTCTTCGGTCATCGGCGCTTCCACGATCGAAGTGACGCTGTTCGCGGCGCTGCTGACCCTGTTGCTGATCGGCTTCCTGGTGAAACAACGCCCGCTGGTGTTGTTGCTGACCGATCCGGTCATGGCTGCTGCCGTGGGGTTTCGCACACGCATCTGGAATCTGGTGCTCACCGCAACCCTGGGGTTGTGTGTGGGGCTGGGGGTTCCGACCACAGGGATGCTCTTCACGCTCGGATGTCTGGTCTTGCCGGTGTTAATCGCCAAGCAGTGGTGCGGTGAGGTTCGTGTACTGTTGATCGGCTCACCGTTGATCGGCATCGTCGGCGCTTTGGTCGGGCTCTGGTTGTCCCATCTCTGGAATCTGCCGCCGGGACAGGTCATCGTCGTACTGTTTTGCGTCATACTGAGCGGCGCGGTGACCGCGCGGCTCGGATGGGAAAAACTCGCCTACTGAGGTTTCATGTCAACCGACACGACCAACACACTTCCCCCAACTCGCCTGATACTCGCGTACCTGATCTTTCTGCTTTCGGGCATCGCGGGGCTGGGGTATCAGATGACGTTCGTGCGGATGTTCGCGGTCGGGCTGGGCCACGAGCTGCCGGCGGTGCTGGCGGTGGTGGGGGCGTTCTTCGGCGGGCTGGCGCTGGGGGCGTGGGCGCTGGACGGGCCGATCGCCCGCAGCCGGCGGCCGGGGCACTGGTACGTCGGGCTGGAGCTGGTGATCGGGCTGTGGGGCCTGGCGTGCGTGTGGCTGGTGAGCCCGGCCAACGCGCTGGCGCTGCGGCTGATGGGCGAGCAGCCGGGGGCGGTGTGGCAGTGGCTGGTGTCGTTGGGTTTGCCGCTGGCGGTGCTGCTGCCGGCGACGGCGGCGATGGGCGCGACGCTGCCGGCGATGGAGCGGTTCGTCGCGCCACTGACGCGCGACGGCCGATGCCTCGGCGGGCTCTATGCGGTCAACACGCTGGGCGCGGTGCTGGGCACGCTGGCCGGGGCGTTCGTGCTCGCACCCATGCTCGGCTACCGGGCCACGGTGATGACGCTGGCGGGCGCCGACCTGCTGTGCGTGGTGTTGATGCTGCCGCTGCTGCGAAGCGCGTCGGCGGGCAAGACCTCTTCGGAATCGACCTCGCCGCTGGATGGCGAAGGTGTGTCGCCTTCCACACCGCTGCCGCGGGCGCATCTGCTGGTGATTTTGGGCGTGACGGGGCTGTTGGGCATCGGGTATGAGATCGTCGGGCTGCGGGTGCTGGCGCAGGTGATCGAGAACACGGTGTACAGCTATGCCGCGGCGTTGGCGGTGTTTCTGATCGGGACGGCGGCGGGTGCGGCGGCGTACCAGCGCTCCGGTCGGCGGTTCGAGTTCGAGACGCTGCTGGGTTATCTGCTGTGCGGGCTGGCGGCGACGGGTGTGCTCGGCGGGCTTAGCTTGTCGTGGAGCCGGGAGGTGTATCAGGCCTGCCGGCTGACGCTGGGTGATGGGCTGGGGGCCGTGGCGCTGAGCGAGATGGCGGTCGCGGCGACGGTGTTTCTGCCGCCGACGCTGCTGATGGGCGCGACCTTCAGCCACCTGGCGCAGGCGGCGAAGGGGCGCGACGGCGGGGTGGGCGCGGCGGTGGCGATCAACACCGCCGGCGGTTTCCTCGCGCCGCTGCTGGTCGGCGTGCTGCTGATGCCGCTGCTCGGGACCAAGTGGTCGCTGGTCGCGGTGTCGCTTTCGTACCTGGCGCTGCTGACGCACCCGGGCAAGGTCGCATGGCCGGTGCTGCTGCTGCCGCTGGGTCTGATGCTGTTGCTGCCGGCGAACCTGCGGCTGGTGCGCACGTTCGAGGGCCAGCACGTGGCCGACTACCGCGAGGGGGTCATGGCCTCGGTCGCGGTGGTCGAAAACCAGCAGGGTCACCGCTTCCTGCGAGTCAACAACCGCTACCAGATGGGCGGGACGAGCCCGAGTGCCGCGCGGATGGAGCTGCGCCAGGGGCACCTGCCGCTGCTGCTGCACCCGGCGCCACGGCGGGTGTTGTTCCTGGGTGTAGGCACTGGCGTCACGGCGCTGGCGGCCGCGGACCACCCGGGCCTGGAGGCCGACGCGGTCGAGCTGGTGCCCGAGGTGGTCGCGGCGCTGCCGGCCTTCCGCGTCCACGGCCGATCCCTGGCCGATGCGGGCAACGTTACCGTCCACACCGCCGACGCCCGCCGCTTCGTCCGCGCCGCCGACAGTGCTTATGACGTGATCGTCGCCGACCTGTTTCACCCGGCCCGCGACGGCGGGGGGATGCTCTACACTTGGGAGCACTTCCGCGCCATCCGCGATCGACTCGCGCCCGGTGGGTTGTTCGTGCAGTGGCTGCCGATGTATCAGCTCGACGAGCCGACCACCCGCGCGATCGTCCGCACGTTCCTGGAGGTGTTCCCCGACGCCCGGGCGGTGATGCATGACGTGGACCTGAACCACCCGGCGGTGGGGCTGGTCGCGCCGCGCGACCGCTGGCCGAGCTACCGCCCCGGTTACCTGGCCCGGCGGGCGACCGAGCCGGCGCTGCGTAAGGCGCTGGTCGAGATCGGGCTCGGTTCGGACGCGGCGCTGTTAGGCATGCTGATTACGGGGCCGGCCGGGCTCGGCGCCTATGCCGAGGGTTCGGGCGGCGCGTCGGGTGTGAGGATCAATACGGACGATCGGCCGGTCGTGGTCTATCAGGCCCCGTACTTCGCCGCCCGCCGCGGCGTGACCAGCTACGGCCGGCTGCTGGCGATGCTGGAGCAGACCCCGCGAGAGGCCACCCCGTGGGCGATTGAGAATCGGGAGTTCGGCGACGCGCTTTCGCGTGCGATCGTCGAGCGCGACCGGGTGATCCGCGAGGGGGCTGAGAAGCGACGTTGACGATCAACAATAATGAGTTATCATTATCAAAACCGACGGCCTCCGGGCCGGCCTCGCTGTAGTCGCAGGCTTCTCGTCTCCATCCAACCAGGATTCAATTACCCATGAGATCATCTCAACTTCCCGTCACCGTCCTCTCCGGTTTCCTTGGTGCCGGCAAGACCACGCTGCTCAACCGCATTCTGAACAACCGTCAAGACATGCGCGTGGCGGTGATCGTCAACGACATGTCCGAGGTGAACATCGATGTCAACCTTGTCCGCACTGGCGGGGCGGCGTTGTCGCGCACCGAAGAGAAGATGGTCGAGATGAGCAACGGCTGTATCTGCTGTACCCTCCGCGAGGACCTCATGGTCGAGGTGCGCAAACTGGCGGCCGAAGGCCGATTCGATCATCTGCTCATCGAATCGACCGGCATCGGGGAGCCGATGCCGGTGGCGGCGACCTTCTCGTTCCGCGATGAAAACGGCCAAAGCCTCAGCGACGTCGCCACGGTCGACACCATGGTGACGGTCGTCGACGCAGCCAATTTCCTCAGAGACTTTGACAGTCAACAAA
>CAYUFO010000037.1:0-11501 GCA_964443985.1 uncultured archaeon
AGCTGACGGCCGTGTTTTTCGGCGGTCTTCGTGAGTTTGTCGTATCCGAGGGCCAGCGGCGACTTGTTCGAGGTCACCACGTGCTTGCCAGCCTTCAGGCTTGCGAGGATGTGGTCGATGCCGGGTTTGCCGTCCTTGACGTTGCCGGGCGTGACTTCGACGGTGATGTCGGCCTCATGGGAGGCAAGGAGGTCGAGGGTGGCGGTCCGCTGATAGTCGGGGTGCTTCTTCCATGCGCCCTTCTGCATGGCTGAGACCGCTTTGTTGAGGGCGAGGCCCTTTTGATTCACAAGGCAGCCGTCGCGCTCGCAGATGGCGCAGACGCGCAGGTCCACGCCTGCCTGTCGCTTGACGAGCGTCCTCTTTTCAATGAGGGTTTTCGCAAGACCCCGGCCGATGACGCCGAATCCCACGATGGCGAGGTTGACTGAATCCATGGCTATTTCTCAAGCGAGCTTACGAGCAGGAAGTCCTTTCTCCTGCAGATGTCGTCGATGACGGTGTGGAGCTCGGCAAGGCGCTGGGCGTCGACGTCGACGGTGAACATGACCGAGCTCTCCTTGTCGGGGTCGGGCATGACGACGTCGAGGTCGGAGACGAGGCCGACCTCGTTGATGCGGTCGATGGTGCCCTGGATGTCGGTGTCGATGACGTGGCCGACGACCATGACGGGCAGCGTGTGCTTGGCCTGGTAGGCGCGGCCTTCGACGAGTATTTCCTGCACGGATATCCTGGCTTTCGACAAGGCCTTCTTGATGCGGGAAAGGGAGTTCTTGTCTTTAGCCTCGAAGGTGACGGCGACTTCTGCATAGCCGTTCTTTCCCCGGTTGTGTTGGACGGAGAGGATGTTGCCGCCCTGGCGGCTGATGGGCTCGAGCGCGGCCACGAGGCTGCCGGGGACGTCTCGCAAGAGCAGGGACATGTCGATCTTCATCGTGGCATCTAGGACTTGGACATTGGTATTTATTAAAGGGAATCGCTATTACGAGACGCCCACCATGACGGAGCTCATCATCACCGAAAAGCCGAAGGTCGCAGCGCGCATCGCCGAAGCATTGGGGACGCCCAAGCGCGGCGGACGAGGGGGCGTGGCCTACTACACCGTCGGCGACACGGTCGTGGCGCCCGCCGTCGGCCACATCTTCGGCCTCAGAGAAAAGGAGAAGAAGGGATGGACGTATCCCGTCTTCGAGGTGGAGTGGGCGCCCAACCACGAGACCAGCAAGGACGCAGACTACACCAAGAAGTACCTCGACAACCTGCGGTCGCTCGCCAAAAACGCGGATTCCTTCGTCAACGCATGCGACTACGACATCGAGGGAGAGGTCATCGGCTACAACGCCATCAGGCACGCCTGCGGCATCGACCCCTACGGCAAGAACGTCGGGCGCATGAAGTATTCGACGCTCACGGCGGGCGCCATCAAGAAGGCCTACGAGAGCCGGGAAGCCATCAACCGCAGCATGGTGGATGCCGGTTTGACGCGCCACACCCTCGACTGGTACTGGGGCATCAACCTCAGCCGGGCGCTCACCCTCGCCGTCAGGAAGGCGCGGGGCTATACGACCCTGACCATCGGCCGCGTGCAGGGGCCGACGCTGAAATTCTTGTCCGTTCGCGAAAAGCAGATTCGCGCCTTCACCCCCGAGACCTACTGGCAGGTGGAGCTCCTCGCCGCAAAGGAGGAGACGCCGTTCTCGGCGCTCTACGAGGACCAGAAGCTCAAGGAACAGGAGAAGGCCGACGCCGTTAAGGAGTCCTGCACCGACACGGCCCGGGTGACGAAGGCGGCGCGCAACACGTTCAAGCAGGCTCCACCCTATCCCTTCGACCTCACGACGCTTCAGACCGAGGCCTACAAGCACCTTTCCATCGACCCCAGGAGGACGCTCGAGATTGCACAAGAGCTCTACACCAACGCCATCATCAGCTATCCGCGGACGTCGAGCCAGCAGATTCCCGCAGACATCAACGTCCGCGAGATACTCGGCCGCCTCGCCGGCAGCAACGACTACAAGAAGCTCGTCGAACCGCTTCTTGCAAAACAGAAGCTCGTGCCCGTCAACGGCAAGAAGTCGGATCCCGCCCACCCCGCCATCCACCCCACGGGCGTCCCTGCCGGGAGGATGGGCGCCCAGGAGCAAAAGGTCTACGACCTCGTCGTCCGCCGATTCCTCGCCGCCTTCGGCGACCCCGCGACGCGCGAGTCGGTGAAGGTGGAGCTCGATTGCGGGCACAACCGCTTCCTCGCAGAGGGCACCACCACTGTCGAGAAGGGATGGCACGTCCTCTACGGCAGATTCGCCAAGTTCAAGGAGGTCGAACTGCCCGTCCTCGAGGTGGGCGACACCGTCGCCGTCAAAGACGTCGTCGTCCACGAGAAGCAGACCCAGCCGCCCAAGCGCTACACGGCCGCATCCATCATCCGCGAGATGGAGCGCTACAGCATCGGCACCAAGGCGACGCGAAGCCAGATAGTCGACATCCTCTTCAAGCGCGGCTACGTGACCGGCAAGTCCATCGAGGTGACACCCCTGGGTCTGCGCGTCTATGAGACCCTCAAGGAACACAGCCCCCTCGTCCTCGACGTCTCGTTGACCCGCAAGTTCGAAAAGGAGATGCAAGCCATCGAGGAGGACAAGACAACGGCGGAAAAAGTCCTCGAAAAGGGGCGGGAGACGCTGCTCGCCATCCTCGAAGAGTTCAAACAGAAGGAATCGGATATCGGCCGCTCCCTCGCCCAGTCCGTGCGCACCACCAAGCAGCAGCAGAACGGCGGCTGGCTGGGCCGCTGCCACAAATGCGAGGACGGCAACCTGCTTTTGCGTAAATCGCCCTACGGCGGCTTCTTCGTCGGCTGCAGCAACTACCCAGACTGCCGCTACACCGTCACCATGCCCCGGGGCAACCTCAAGCGCACCGGCACCTGCAAGGTCTGCGGCTACGCCGTCCTCTCCACCACCGGCAAGAGGAAGTTCAGCTTCTGCGTCAACCCCGAGTGCGAGAGCAAGAAACGGGGTTAGCATATTTTAATAGTGGAGACGCAATGGTTGTCTATCATGACCGTCCGCGTCGGCGTTGTGGGACTCGGTGGCATGGGGAAGAACCACGCCCGCGTCTATCACGAGATGGAGGGTGTCGAGCTCGTGGGGGTCTGCGACGTCAACGAATCGTTGTGCAACGATATCGCGGCAACGTACAAGACGACGCCCTACGCCAGCTACGCAGACCTCTTTGCCGGGGGGCTTGACGCCGTCAACCTCGTGGTGCCCACGGCGCTCCACCGTGAGGTCGCCGAAGCGGCTTTTGCGAAGGGTCTCGACGTCCTGTTGGAAAAGCCCATCGCCGAGTCGGTGCAAGCGGGAAAGGCCATCACTGCCGCCGCCGAGAAGGCGGGCGTCACGCTCCAGATAGGTCACATCGAGCGCTTCAATCCTGCGGTTCGGGAGTTGAAGCGGCGCATCTTGGAGGGGGAGATGGGCGACATCGTCTCCATGACGTCCAAGCGGGTGGGCCCCCACAACCCCCGCATCCGCGACGTCGGCGTCATCGTCGACCTGGCCGTCCACGACATCGACATCATGAGCGACCTCATCGGGAAGCCGGTGACCAAGGTGTATGCGTCGGCGGGGACGGTGACCCACCCCCACGAGGACTTCGCCCTCATCCATCTCGCCTTCGGCAACGGGGCGAGCGGCGTCATCGACACGAACTGGCTGACGCCCTACAAGGTGCGCGAGCTGACGGTCGTGGGCACGAAGGGGTTTGCGGTCGTCGACTATGCTCAAGCGAAGCTCGTCTTTCATGATGGCACGGCACGGACGACGTACCATGAGCCGGGGCAAGAGCCGTTGGCCCAGGAGCTCGAGTACTTCATTGACTGCGTGGCCAATGACAGGAAGCCCGAGATTACTGGAGAGGTCGGTGTGGCGGCCTTGCAGGCGGCGCTTGCGGCTGAGGAGTCGGCGCGTACCCACGAGGTCGTGTCGCTGATGTGATATTACTGTAATCAGATTTATTTTTAGTTTTCCTTAATCCACGCCACCCACATCAACCAACCTAAGCACCCCCCCCCACAGAGATGGCCGCGGAAAACACGCACCTTTATATAGGACCGTTTCCTATCAATTGTGCCGTCAGACCTCAGCGCAGAGCATCGACCATGATAGGGAAGAAGATACGACTCGAACGCATCCTCGACCGCAAGTCCAACCACTCCGTCATCGTCCCCCTCGACCACGGCGTCACCGTCGGCCCCATCTACGGCATCGAAAGCCTCGCCGACACCATCAACGACGTCGCCGAAGGCGGCGCCGACGCCGTCCTCATGCACAAGGGCATGGTCAAATACGGCCACCGCGGCTACGGCCACGACATCGGCCTCATCATCCACCTTTCGGCAGGCACCAGCATCGCCCCCGACCCCGACGCCAAAGTCCTCGTCGGCACCGTCGCCGAAGCCGTCCGCCTCGGGGCCGACGCCGTGTCAGTCCACATCAACGTCGGCGCCGAGAACGAAGGCGACATGCTCGCCGACCTCGGCACCATCACCGAGGACTGCGACTACTACGGCATGCCGCTTCTGGCCATGATGTACCCCCGGGGTCCCGCCATCAGCCGGGAGAAGAAATACCAGCACGCAAAGCACGTCGCCCGCCTCGGCGCCGAGATCGGCGCAGACGTCATAAAGACCATATACACGGGCGACAAGAAGACCTTCAAAGAGGTCATCGACGGCTGCCCCGCACCCGTCGTCATCGCGGGCGGCCCCAAGATCGAATCAGAGGGCGACCTCTTCCGCATGGTCGAGGATGCCATTGACGTCGGCGCAGCCGGCGTCTCCATCGGCAGGAACGTCTTCCAGGCGAAAAACCGCGTCGAGCTCGTCTCCCGCATCTGCGGCCTCGTCCACAGACGCGACCAATAAAAAGAGGAAGATTTAAATACAAGGAAGATTTAATACATAGCTTTAAGCTTTTTCTGCGGAGGGGTAGAAAGTGCACGAAAACAATATGGTACCGAAACACGAGATAGCAACCGAAGAAGAAGTAGCCGACATCCTCAAACGATACAACGCCACCAAGGACCTCCTCCCAAAGATCGTGCGAGACGACCCCGCCATCAAAGACCTGAAACCAGACATCGGCACCGTCATCAAGATCACCCGCAAAAACCCCGCAAGCGGCGCGACACCCTACTACCGCGTCGTCATCGAATAGGAAGGTGCGAAATTGATCAAAGTCTCCGAATTCATCCGGCAAAAAGACCTCATCAACTTCCAGATAGAAAGCTACGACTGGCTCATCGACCAGGGACTCCAAGAGGTCATCGACGAGAAGCGGGAAATCGAGATAGACATCGAAGACTACAGCCTCGAGCTCGGCAAGATCCGCATCGGCAGACCCCAAGTCAACGAATCCGGCCAGGGCCCCGAATCCCGCTACCCCTTCGAATGCAGGCTCAGAAACCTCACCTACAGCGCCCCCATGATCCTCGAATTCATCGAGAACAGCGAACCCGTCGACGTCGAAATCGGCCATCTCCCCATCATGCTGCGCTCCAAGGCATGCCTTCTTCACGGAAAATCCGACGCCGAGCTCGTCCGCGCAGGCGAAGACCTCGAGGACCCCGGCGGCTACTACATCATCAACGGCACCGAACGAAGCCTCATCATCGTCGAAGACCTCGCCCCCAACCGCATCGTCACCACAAAAGAGACCGTCGCCGGAAAAGACGTCCTCGTCGCCAAGGTATTCTCAGTGCGCCAGGGCTTCCGAAGCCGCGTCACCGTCGAAAAACGCGAGACCGCCGCCCAGGGCAGCCTCTTCGTCACCTTCCCCGGCATCCCCAACCGCATCAGCCTCACCGTCCTCATGAAGGCCCTCGGCCTCTCAGACGAGGAGATCCTCGACTGCTTCGACGACGAATCAAAGCTCGAAGTCCTCATGAACCTCGAGCTCAAGAACCTCAGCCAAGAGGACGCCTTCGAGTACCTCGGCAAGCGCGCCGGCGCCGGCCACGCCAAGCAGTACCAGGCCACCCGCGCCAACCAGGTCATCAACAACTTCCTGCTCCCACACATCAGCAACGACGAAAAAGACCGCCGAAAGAAGGCAGTCTACCTGGGCATCATGGCCCAAAAGCTCCTCGAGCTCGACCAGGGCCGCCGCGAGGAGGACGACAAGGACCACTACTCCAACAAGCGATTGCGGCTCGCAGGCGACCTCATGCAGGAACTCTTCCGCGTCAGCTTCAACAAGATAACCCGCGACATCAAATACCAGCTCGAAAAGCAGCACGCCCGCCACCGCACCGTCAACATCAAGACCGCGGTACGCTCCAACAACCTCTCAGAATCCATCAGCTACGCGCTCGCCACCGGCAACTGGACCGGCGGCAGAAGCGGCGTCAGCCAGGTCCTCGACCGCACCAACCACCTCGCCAGCATCGCCCACCGCCGACGCGTCAGCTCGCTGCTGTCGCGAAGCCACCCCCACTTCGAGGCCCGCGACCTGCACGCCACCCAGTGGGGCCGCGTCTGCCCCAACGAAACGCCCGAAGGCCAGAACTGCGGCCTCGTCAAGAACCTCGCCATGGGCACCTACATCTCAAGCGAACAGGACGAAACCCCCCTCGAAAAATACCTCCTTGACCTCGGCGTCAAGGCCACCCACTGATAAAATGGCGACCACCACCTACCTCAACGGCCGCCTCATCGGCGAACACCCCAACCCCGAAAAACTCGTCGCAAAGCTCCGCGACATGCGCCGGAGCGGCCACCTCCCCTTCGACACCGCCATCAGCTACCGGCCCGAAAACAACGAGGTCCAGGTCTACACGGACAAGGGCCGCGTCATGCGCCCGCTCATCATCGTCGACGACGGCACGCCCCGCCTTTCCGCCGACCACGAGAAGGCCCTCAAGGAGGGCGCCATCGACTGGACCGACCTCATGCGCGAGGGCGTCATCGAGTTCCTCGACGCCGAAGAGGAGGAAAACGCCTTCATCGCCGTCGACCCCGCCTGCGTGAACAAGGACCACACCCACCTCGAGGTCTCGCCCGCCTTCATCCTCGGTGTCTCGGCGGGCTTCGCCCCCTACTCGGAGCACAACTCAAGCCCCCGCATCACGATGGCCGCAGCCATGGCCAAGCAAAGCCTTGGGATGTACACGTCCAGCGTCAACGTCCGCTTCGACAGCCGCGCCAACCTCCTGCACTACGCCCAGAGACCCCTGTGCCGCACCGAGATAAGCGAAGTCCTCGACTACTACAAGCGCCCCGCCGGCACCAACTTCGTCGTCGCCGTCATGAGCTACGAGGGCTACAACATGGAGGACGCCGTCATCCTCAACAAAAGCGCCATCGAACGCGGCCTCGGCAGAAGCACCTTCTACCGAAGCTACACGGCCGAAGAGCGCACCTACCCCTCAGGCCAGACAGACCTCTTCGCGATACCCGAAGGCGAAGTCGAGGGCATGCAGTCCGAGGACACCTACGTCAAGCTCGACGCCGACGGCATCATCTTCCCCGAGACCGACGTCGACACCGGCGAGGTCCTCATCGGAAAGACCAGCCCCCCGCGCTTCCTCGAGGAGATAGGCCCCTACGGCATCATCGAGGAGCGCCGCCGCGAGACCTCGACGACCGTCCGCCACATGGAGTCGGGCACCGTCGACGCCGTCATCCTCACCGAGACCCAGGAGCGCAACAAGCTCGCCAAGGTCCGGCTTCGAAGCCAGCGCATCCCAGAGCTCGGCGACAAGTTCGCAAGCCGCCACGGCCAAAAGGGCGTCGTCGGCCTCATCGTCCCCCACGAAGACATGCCCTTCACGAAAGACGGCATCGTCCCCGACCTCATCATCAACCCCCACGCCATCCCCAGCCGTATGACCGTCGGCCACGTCCTCGAGATGATCGGCGGCAAGGTGGGGTCAATGAACGGCCGCTTCATCGACGGCACCGTCTTCCACAACGACCGGGAAGACGACCTCAGAAACGAGCTCGAACAAACCGGCTTCTCACGAACCGGCAAGGAAGTCATGTACAACGGCGTCACCGGCGAGAGAATCGAAGCCGACATCTTCATCGGCGTCATCTACTACCAGAAACTGCACCACATGGTCGCCAACAAGATGCACGCGCGAAGCCGCGGCCCCGTCCAGATGCTCACCCGCCAGCCCACCGAGGGCCGCGCCCGCGAAGGCGGACTCCGCTTCGGCGAGATGGAGCGCGACTGCCTCATAGCCCACGGCGCCGCCATGATGCTCAAGGACCGGCTCCTCGACGAAAGCGACCGCGTCGTCGTCTGGGTGTGCACGAAGTGCGGCCTCATCGGCACCAGAGACGTGGAGAAAAGACAGGTCGTCTGCCCCATCTGCGGCGACTCGGAGACCCACCCCATCGAGGTGGCCTACGCCTTCAAGCTCCTCCTCGACGAGCTCAAGGGCATGTGCGTCCACCCCAAGCTCGTCTTGCGGGAGAAGGCATAGCGGAGGAAACAAAAAAATGATCACGCGAAAGAACATCGAGAAAATCGAATTCGGCCTCTTCTCCTCCAAGGACATCAAGAAACTCTCCGTCGCCCGCATCTACACCCCAAACACCTACGACGACGACGGCTACCCCATCGAGGGCGGCCTCATGGACCCGCGCCTCGGCGTCATCGACCCGGGCCTTCGCTGCAAGACCTGCGGCTCGCGGATGGGCGACTGCCAAGGCCACTTCGGCCACGTCCAGCTCACCCGCCCCATCATCCACGTCGGCTACGCAAAAGAGGTCTACATGCTCTTGCGAGCCACCTGCCGAAGCTGCGGCAGGCTCCTCACGGCCCAGGAAAAGCTCAACGACCACCGCGACGCTCTTGATAAGGGCGAGCTCACCGAAGACCAGCAGGCGGCGCTCTTCAGCAAGGCCATGAAGACCACCGACAACACCCAGACCTGCCCGCACTGCGACGCCAAGCAGATCAAGATCAAGTTCGTCCGCCCCTACAGCTACTTCGAAGACGAGAACAACCTCCTCGTCACCGACATCCGCGAGCGCTTCGAGAGGATAACCGACGACGACCTCAGGCTCCTCGGCATCGCCGTGCGCCCTGAATGGATGATCCTCGACGCCATCCCCGTCCTCCCCATCACGACGCGGCCGAGCATCACCCTCGAATCCGCCGATCGAAGCGAAGACGACCTCACCCACAAGCTCGTCGACATCCTGCGCATCAACCAGCGACTCGAAGAGAACATCAACAGCGGCGCGCCCCAGCTCATCATCGAAGACCTCTGGGACCTCCTACAGTACCACGTCGCCACCTACTTCGACAACGGCATCACGGGCATCCCCCCCGCCCGCCACCGCTCGGGCCGCCCCCTCAAGACCATCGCCCAACGGCTCAAGGGCAAGGAAGGCCGATTCAGAAACAACCTGTCCGGAAAACGCGTCAACTTCAGCGCCCGCACCGTCGTCAGCCCAGACCCCAACCTCTCCATCAACGAGGTCGGCGTCCCCCTGCACGTCGCCATGGAGCTCACCGTCCCCGAAGAAATAAACGAACGCAACATGGAGCGACTCAAGCAGGTCGTCGTCAACGGCCCCGCCATCCACCCCGGCGCCTACAACGTCATCAGCCAGGGCCGCCGAAAGCGCATCATGGAAGAAACCAAAGAAGAGACCGCCGACGCCCTCGTCGAAGGCGACATCATCGAGCGCCACCTCGTGAACGGCGACATCGTCATCTTCAACCGCCAGCCGAGCCTGCACCGCATGTCCATGATGTGCCACCACGTCCGCGTGCTCCCCTACAACACCTTCCGCCTCAACACCGCCGCCCAGGGCGGCGGGCTCGGCTTTCAGGGGGGCAATCCCACCCTTTACAACAACGTCATCGCCGACAATCAGGCGACCGACTCCGGGGGCGCGATCTTTACCTTTGGCTCCTCGCCCTACCTGGCCCACAATACCATCGCCGATAACAGCGGCGGCGATGGCAGCGCCATCCGGGCCACTTACTGGCAGCCCTCCAATCAGAAGACCCTGGACCTGGTCAACGTCATCCTGGTCAACCACAGCGTGGGCATCAGCGCCAGTGGCGAGATCACCGTGAACGTCAACGGCGTGCTCTGGTACGAGACCCCCACCCACGTATCTCAGGACGCGTCGGCCACCGTCATGCTGCAGAACGAGCTCACCGACCTCCCGGCCTTTGTCGATCCCGGCGCGGGCGATTTTCACATCGGCTCCGAATCGCCGGCCCGCGATGCCGGCGTCGATGTAGGGGTCTCGCAAGACATAGACTGGCAGGTGCGCCCCATGGGTTTGGCGCCCGACATCGGCGCCGACGAGTACCCCGGCATGGCCCTGGCCCTGACCAAACGTAGCTCGAGCCCCATCGTCGATCCCGGCGACACGCTGGACTATACGCTGACCCTCACCAGCACCGGCGAAACGAACGCCACCGGCGTGATCATCACCGACACGCTGGACCCTCAACAGTTGGCCGCTTCCGTGATCCCCGCCGCGGCCGGGTGCAGCATCGTCGACGGCGGTAGCCGTGTGGTCTGCACGCCGGGCACCCTGAGCCCCGGCACGACCCTCGTCGTCACCATCACCGCCCAGACTTCCCTCTCCGTTCCGGAAGGGCAGGCCATGATCAACACCGTAGCGGCGACGGCCGATCTCGCCACCGCTACGGCCCAGGTGCACATCGTCTCCCGCGCCGGGCTGGTGCACCCGCTGAACGAGGACCCCTCCTCACTGGATTTCCACCGGCTCGACACCGACTCGGACCGGTTGGTGGTAACCCAGTTGATGGAAGGGCTTTACCGCTACGCCATCGATGGCAGCGTCGAGGCGGCGGGCGCCCTCGCCCACACCGTCTCTGCCGATGGGCTAATCTACACCGTCACACTCCGATCTGACGCCCTCTGGTCCGACAATCAGCCGGTGACGGCCCAGCACTACAAAGACGGCATCATCCGCCTGCTCGATCCTGAAACCGGCGGCTATCTGGCCTACCGCATGTTCTACCTGCAAAACGCCGAGGACTTTAACAACGGCGAGATCACCGACCCGGAACTGGTGGGCGTCGAAGCGCTGAACGCAACCACACTGCGTTTCACCCTCAGAGAGCCCACCCCATTCTTCCCGGATATCCTGGCCTCGCCGGCCAGCTACCCGGCCCGATTGGACCTAATCGAGGGCGACCCCAACTGGACCGAGCCGGGCCACTATGTGGTCAACGGCCCCTATCTGCTGAGCGAATGGTATCACAACGACTGGCTGACCCTGGTCAAGAACCCCAGCTACTACGACGCGGCGCAGACCACCATCGAACAGGTGGTGCTGCCAATCATCCCGGAGGCCGAACAGGTGGCCGCCTACGAGGCCGGCCAGATCGACGTGAGCGCCACGCCGGGCGACGAGCTGGAGCGCATCCAGAGCGATCCGGTGCTGAGTGGCGAGTTCTATCAGGTGCCCTGGTCTGGCGTCAATTACCTGGGCATGA
>CAYUFO010000038.1:0-11394 GCA_964443985.1 uncultured archaeon
GCCAAACCAACACGCAAAAACACACCACAAAAAGGGAAAAGAAGCTGGGGGGGAGATTTGAACTCCCGTTCATCGGTGCCTGAAAAACCCTTTCGGGTTTTTACTGCCGAACTGTTGGGTTCGGCATCTGCAGCCGATCGCCTAACCGGGCTTGGCCACCCCAGCTTTGGAGCGAATGCGACAAAGGCGGGGTCAGCAACCAGAGGTTGCGTTGACCCCAGGGTATATTCTACGGGTGTAGCTGGAGGTGCCCGACGATAGTCGGTCGCACCCCAGCGTAGGTGGTGTCTTGTCGAGGTAGCTGGTGTCCGCGACAAGGTTTGCGAGTCGCATGGACCTCCAGCGATATCGAGTGCGTAAGGTGGGTCGGGCGGTGGATCAGACTCGCCGCATCTGACCCGAGGACCACTGGATTGGATGTCATTAATCTAGGAAGGTATTATTTAAAAGAAATCTCGTATTTGCAGTTGATTTTTCGTCCTTTTTTAAGGCAGAAATCTAATGTAGTTCGTCGATAATTCTCCTAGAGAATATAGTCTCGCAGCATATCGAAAATAAAGAGGCATTGCTGCGGTAATTTTGACAACCATTCAGCCCGGACCATGACGAAGAAACCAAGCGACTATTCCGGCAAGGATATCCAGGTCCTCGAGGGCCTTTCGGCCGTGCAGAAAAGGCCGGCCATGTACATAGGCTCGACGGGGAGCCGGGGGCTCCACCACCTCGTCTACGAGGTCGTCGACAACAGCATCGACGAGGCCTTGGGGGGCTACTGCAGCACCATCTTCGTAGCCATCAACAAGGACGGTACCGTATCCGTCGAAGACGACGGCCGCGGCATACCCGTCGACTACCACGAGAAATACAAGAAGACGGCCCTCGAGATAGTCTTGACGATGCTGCACGCCGGCGGCAAGTTCGACAACAAGGCCTACAAGGTGTCAGGGGGATTGCACGGCGTCGGGGTCTCGGTCGTCAACGCCCTCTCAGAGTGGCTGACGGTCCGGGTCTGCCGGGACGGCACCCGCTACGAGCAGACGTACGAGCGCGGCAAGCCGAAGACCGAGCTCAAGGAGGTCGGCCCCTGCGAGCACTCGGGCACCCTCATCACATTCAAGCCCGATGCAAAGGTCTTCGAGACGACCGACTACAGCTTCGAGATACTCAGCCAAAGGCTGCGCGAGCTCGCCTTCCTCAACAAGGGGCTCACCATCACCCTCAAAGACGATCGCACCGGCGACACCCACGAATTCCACTACGAGGGGGGCATAGCGAGCTTCATCCGCCACCTCAACAAGAACAAGGCGCCATTGCACGACGACATCATCTACATCGAGAGGACAAAGGAGGACGTCGAGCTCGAGGTCGCCATGCAGTACACCGACGGCTACCTGGAGAACATCTTCAGCTTTGCCAACAACATCAACACCCTCGAGGGCGGCACCCACCTCACCGGATTCCGCACCGCCCTCACCCGCGTCCTCAACGACTACGGCCGAAAGAACAACATCCTCAAGGACCAGACGCTCTCGGGCAATGATGTCCGCGAAGGCCTCGCCGCCGTCATCTCCGTCAAGCTCAAAGACCCCCAGTTCGAGGGTCAGACGAAGACGAAGCTCGGCAACAACAACGTCAAGGGCCTCGTCGAATCCATGCTCGGCGACGGCTTGGCGACGTTCCTCGAAGAGCATCCCGGCGAGGCCCAGAAGATCCTCGCCAAGTGCGTCACCGCCGCCCACGCCCGCGAGGCGGCAAGGAAGGCCCGCGAGCTGACCCGCCGCAAAGGACTCCTTGAGGGCGGCAGCCTGCCCGGCAAGCTCGCCGACTGCGCCGAGCGCGACCCCGCGAAGTCCGAGATATTCCTCGTCGAGGGCGATTCGGCGGGGGGTTCTGCCAAGCAGGGCCGCGACCGCGCCTTCCAAGCCATCCTACCGCTCCGAGGGAAGATCATCAACGTCGAGAAGGCCCGCCTGCACAAGATAATAGAGAACAACGAGATACGCACCATGGTGACGGCCTTCGGCACCAACATAGGGGAAGAATTCGACAAGGAGAAGCTGCGCTACGGCAAGATAATCATCATGACGGACGCCGACATCGACGGCGCCCACATCCGCACCCTCCTATTGACGTTCCTCTACCGCTACATGACGCCCCTCATCGAGGACGGCCACGTCTACATCGCCCAGCCGCCGCTTTATAAACTGCGGGTGGGCCGCGACAACCGCTACCTCTTCAGCGACCAGGCGCTCGAACGCGAGGTCAAGCAGGCCAAGGGCAAGAGCTACGACATCCAGCGCTACAAGGGCCTCGGCGAGATGAACCCGGATCAGCTGTGGGAGACCACCATGGACCCTGCAGACAGAAAACTCGTCCGCATCACCATCGAAGACGCAGTCGAAGCCGACGAGATATTCACGGTGCTCATGGGCGACCACGTCGAACCCCGGCGCGCCTTCATCGAAGCGCACGCAAAAGACGTGGAGGACCTCGACGTATAAAATGGCCGAACAAATACGCGACCGGGTCATCGACGCCGAGATGAGCAAAAGCTACATCACCTACGCCATGAGCGTCATCGTGGGCCGCGCGCTCCCCGACGTCCGCGACGGCCTCAAGCCGGTCCACCGGCGCATCCTCTATGGCATGCGCGAGCTTGACAACACGCCCGACAAGCCCTACAAGAAGTCGGCACGCATTGTCGGCGACGTCATGGGCAAATACCACCCCCACGGAGACTCGGCCATCTACGACACCCTCGTGCGCATGGCCCAAGACTTCAGTCTGCGCTACCCCCTCGTCGACGGCCAGGGCAACTTCGGATCCATCGACGGAGACTCGCCTGCAGCCATGCGCTACACCGAGGCCCGGATGGCGAAGGTCGCGACCACCGTCCTCGCCGACCTCGAAAAGGACACCGTCGACTGGGTTGACAACTTCGACGGCAGCCTCAAGGAACCCGAAGTCCTGCCCTCCATGCTCCCCGACCTCCTCGTCAACGGCTCATCGGGCATCGCCGTCGGCATGGCCACCAACATCCCGCCGCACAATCTCGGCGAGGTCGTCGACGCCACCGTGGCCGTCATCGACGACCCCGACATCGACGTCCAGGGCCTCATGGAGCATCTGCCCGCACCCGACTTTCCCACGGGCGCCTACATCCTCGGCCGAGCCGGCGCCAAGGCCGCCTACGCCACGGGCCGCGGCAGCATCACCATGCGGGCCACGACGAACATTGAAGAGGCGAAAAACCACCAGCGCATCATCGTCTCAGAGATTCCCTATCAAGTCAACAAATCCACGCTCCTCGAGGCCATCGCCGACCTCGTCCGCGATAAGCGCATCGAGGGCATCGCCGACCTCCGAGACGAGTCGGACAAGGAGGGCATCCGCATCGTCGTCGAGCTCAAAGGCGCCGCCAACGCCGATGTCGTCCTCAACCAGCTCTTCAAGCACACACAATTGCAGTCGACATTCGGCGTCAACAACGTCGCCCTCGTCGAAGGCGAACCCAAGGTCTTGACGCTCAGACAGACCATCGACGCCTTCCTCAAGCATCGCGTCAACGTCGTCGTGAGACGCAGCAAGTTCGAACTCGCCAAGGCCGAGGCCCGCGCCCACATCCTCGAGGGCTTAAAGATTGCGGTCGCCAACCTCGACGCCGTCGTCGCCCTCATCCGCAAGGCGAAGGACCCCGCCGAAGCCGAGGAACAACTAAGGAAGCGATACTCCCTCTCCGAAGAGCAGGCCAAGGCGATACTCAACATGCGATTGTCCTCGCTGACCCGGCTCTCCCAGGACAAGCTCGACGAGGAATACGCGAGCCTCAAAAAAATCATCGCCCACCTCAAGGACCTCCTCGCGAGCTCTGAAAAAATCCAGGGCGTCATCCGAGACGAGCTTCTCGAATTGAAAAGGGACTTCGGCGACGACCGCAGAACCGAGATACTCGAAGCGGCAGACGACATCGAGGACGAGGACCTCATCCCCGAGGAGCGCGTCGTCGTCACCCTCACCCGAGACGGCTACGTAAAAAAGATACCCGAGGACCAGTACCGCGCCCAGGGAAGGGGCGGCCGCGGCGTCATCGGCATCCAGCCCAAGGAAGAGGACTTCGTCGAAGACATATTCGTCGCCTCCACCCACGACCACATCCTCGTCTTCACAAACCTCGGCCGCGTCTACTGGCTCAAGGGCTACCAGATACCCACGACATCGCGCTACGCCAAGGGCAAGGCCATCGTCAACCTCCTTGCCATGAGCGCCGACGAAAAGGTCATGGACATGATACCCGTCTCGGATTTCGACAAGAAGGGTTACCTCGTCATCGCCACCAAGAACGGTCTCGTCAAGAAGACCGCGCTCGCCGCCTACAGCCGGCCGCGGCGCGGCGGCATCATCGCCTGCCAGCTTCGAGAGGCCGACGAAGTCATCGACGCCAAGCTCGCAGCCGAAGACGACGACATCGTCATCGCAACGGCCCGCGGCAAGGCCATACGCTTCGATGGCGGCCAAGTCCGCCCCACGGGGCGAAACACCATGGGGGTCCGGGGCATCAAGCTCAGGAAGGGCGACCACGCCGCCTGCATGGCCGCGGTCGGCGCTGAAAGCGTCCTCCTGTCCGTCACCGAGAACGGCTATGGAAAAAGGACGCCCATCGCAGAGTACCCCCGCCAGAACCGCGGCGGCCAGGGCGTCATCGACATCAAGACCACCGAACGAAACGGGCCCGTCATCGCCATCCGAGACGTCGCCGAAACAGTCAACGTCCTTCTGACCACCAACGACGGCATCGTCATAAAGATGCCCGTCGAATCCATCAGCCAGATAGGCCGCAACACGATGGGCGTCAGGCTCATGCGCATTGGGGGGGGCCAGAAGGTCGCCGCCGTCGCCCGCGTGGGCTACGAAGAGGAAGCCGAAGAAGCCTAATACCTTTTTTTAACCCTGCCTCCCTATTCCCCTCTCCCATGGACGTCAACGACTACGACGCGCTTCTCGTCCGCGCCGAATCAAGGCTCCCGAAAAAACACAAGAGCCACGAGCGATTCGAGCTCCCCGAGGTCGACACACTCGTCGAGGGCAACCAGACCATCATCCGAAACTTCAACGACATCGCCCAGGCCTTGGGACGCAAGCCCACCCACATCCTCAAATACATGCTCAAGGAGCTAGCCGCTCCCGGCACCCTTGACGGCAACCGCGCCGTCATACAGCGGGTGCTGCGTCGGAACATCATCGCCCAGCGAGTCGGCGAGTATGCGAAGGAATACGTCTACTGCCATGAGTGCGGGCGCCCGGACACGACGATAACGGAGCTCGAGGGCGAGAAGATAGTCAAGTGCGAGGCCTGCGGCGGCTGGTGGCCGCTGCGCCGCCTGAAATAGGCATGGCCGCCACCTACTGTCTCAGCGTGTACGAATGCGAGGGGGAGACCCTCGTCGCCTGCTGCGATACCGCCATCCTCGGGGAGACTTTCTGCGAGGGCGGACTCGAACTGCGGGTGTCTGAGTCCTTTTATGGAAACGACGAATGCGATGAAGCCCGGGTACTCGATGCGGTGGGCTCCGCATCCATCGCCAACCTTGCCGGCAACGGCATCGTCGAACGAGCCATCGACCAAGGCCTCATCGACGAAGACTCGGTCATACGTATAGCCGGCGTCAAGCACGCCCAGATGGTCACGTGCTAGGCAGTAGGACGACGGCCGCCATGACCGAGCCGCAGTGGTCTGCGGGGATCCTCGACAACTCCTTCGTCACGAAGCGTTCCTCGACCTTCTTCATGTTTCGGGAGGCGGCCATCTCAGAGAGCTTTTCTGCGAGGTTCTTCTTCAGGGTTCCCGTGTCCTTGAATCCCGCATCCTCGGCGATGATGCCGTAGTCCTCGCCGCCATCGAGGCTCGTGCACCAGGCCCATGCGACGCCAGCGGCGATGCGCTCCCCCTCGGCGCCGTCGGCATGGGAGAGGACGCAGAAGGTCACGGTGCCGGGTGCGATGGGAGAGGGGTCGACGCGCTTCGCCTGCTTGGGCAGGATGCTCGACACCTTGACGAGGTTGCACATATCGATACCTGCTTCCCAGAGGGCCCGGTCGAAGGAGTTGAGATGGCTCACGGCGCTGACGCCCGCTCCCGCCGTCGTGAAGAAGGCCCCGGGCATCATGGCTCGGCCCCGATGCCGAGGCTCGCCGCGCTGAAGGACTTGATGTCCGCTGCAGGATAACCGAGGTGGATGAGGGTCGTGTTGCCGCGCACGCCCTTGCCAGAGATGGAAAGGGATACGAGGCCGAGCATCTCGAGGTCGTTGAGGTATTCGCGGAACCATCGCAGCGTGCGGGGCTTCCGTGCCATCCTGCGGCACAACGCCTCGTAGCGGTCGTAGACCTCGCCCGAGGAGAGCGTGTCTTCGGGGAGCCCCGACAGGCGCTTCTGGCGGCTTCCCGCCTCGAGGGTGTCGGCGACGGCGTAGAGGACGACCTGCTGGTGTTCGGGAAGCGAGGAGACGACCTCGGCGACGAGGTCCTCTTCGACTTTCTTCGCCGCCTCCTTGACGTGGGATGCGGTGAGCTTGGGCTTCCTCTCGGATTGGGCAAGCTCTCCCGCAGTGCGAAGGAGCCGGAGGGCGTAGCGCGCATCGCCGTTCGTCTTGGCGGCGATGGCGGCGATGAGCTCTATCTGGGGTTCGTCGACGGCTCCCTCCTTGAGGCCGAGGCGGGCGCGCTGGCCGAGGATGGTGGCGAGCTGGCCGGCGTTGTAGGGCTTGAAGACAATCTCGTTGGCGCACAGCGTGCTCTTGCTTCGCGGGTCCAGACGTTCCTTGAAGCCATACTTGTTGCTGATGCCCATGACGGCAACGTGGCCGCGTTCGAGCTCGTCGTTGATGCGGGTGAGGGCGTAGACGAGCTCGTCGAGGTCCTTGACGACGTCTATCTCATCGAGGATGAAAACGAGCCTGAGGCCGTTGGCCGAGGTCACCTTCAGCAAGCGGTCGTAGAGGTCGCCGGGGGTGAGTCCGGTGAGGCGGTGGTCGGTTCGCCCCTCGTAGGGTGATTCCTTGATGGCCGGCTGCCGGAAGTACGCGTCCTCGAGGATGCGGATGAGGGCCTGGTACCTGCTCGAGTGGATCTTGCAGTTGGTGTAGATGAGCTTGACGGCGACGTTGTGGGGGTTCTTTTGCGCGTCCGCGGCGACGGCCTCAAGGCGGCTTGCCACATAGCGCGCCACCGAGGTCTTGCCGGTGCCGGTCTTGCCATAGAGGAAGATGTTCTCTGCGCGCTCCCCCCGTAGCAGGGGGGCGAGGAGTCTGCTGATGGCTTCGGCTTCTCGCTCGCGGTGGGGCAGTTCGTCGGGGACGTAGTGGGGTGAGAGGACGCTGGCGTTGGTGAAGATGGAGCGCTCGCCGAGCTCCTGGGCGAAGATGTCGTCGATCATCTTTGTGTTTTTTAAGCCGAAGGATAATAATAAAAGCATTCACATTAAAATGTCCCGTGAGCACCTGCGGCCTTTCGGCCGCAGGGCGGGACGAGGAAGGGTGAAAATGGTATTCAAGAAGTTTTTGGGCGGGGGGTCTCCCGTCGAGGAATCAAGCGGCGACATCGACATCGAAGACTATCTCAACGACCTGTCCATCCGAGAAGGCAAGTTCATCGAAAACGAGGACCTCACCTACGTCAAGCCCATCCAGCTTTCCGGCGAGGGCAAGGGCATCGGCGCCGTCCTCAAAGAGATAGAAAAGGAGAACATAGTCGTACTCAACGTCAAGCCCCTGCTCTCAAACAAGATAGCCCTGCACGACGTCGTCAAGGAGCTGCGCCAGGCCTGCGTCGACCTCGACGGCGATATCGGGCGCATCAGCGACGAGAAGATCCTCGTGGTCCCCAAGGGGATGCGCATCGTGCACTCGGAGATGACGCCCAAGGGTTCAGTGTAATCTGGCTGTCAACTCCCCTCCTTCTCTCTTCCCCCTTATTTTTCTGTTTCCTTGCAAGCTCCGGGCGGCATTCTCGCTATCTTGTTGCGCGGCAGAGGGACTGCCGTGTTGTCAGCGAAAAAAAATAGGCTGGCTGGGGAACGCCCTAGCCGAAGACGGATTCGTTGGGGTAGATGACGATGCCCTCGTCGGTTATCTTGACGGGGCGGATGTGGCGGTCGAAGTTGGTGCCCCGCATCTTGTCGATGCTGATGGCGCGAATCATCTCGCCGTTGTTGTCGAGCATGTAGAGCTTGACGACGCCGCTTGCGAGGAACTGCTCCATGAGGACCTCGGGGTCGGTGGTGTCGCCCTTGAAGGCTTCGCTTGTGAGCAGCGTCGTGCAGTTGCATCGCAAAAGGAAGTTCATGAGGGCGAGGATCTCCCTTCGGGCGTCGAGCTCGTTGCTGTAGAGCATGCGGATGCTCGTGATGGAGTCGATGACCATGCGCTTGGGCTTGTAGGTCGAGAGCTTCTCGTTGATGACTGCCATGAGGTTGGCGAGGTTGAACTCCGGCCGGCTCACGACGCTGTCGGACTTTATCATCCACGCGCCCGACCCTGATTCCTGGGTGGTGTCGAGTATCTTGATGTTGTGGAGGTCCCAGCCGAGGACGTTCATGTTTGCCTCAAGCTCTGAAGCCTGCTCCTCGAGCGACACGTAGATGCCCTTCTCGCCGTTGAGGGCGCCGTGGCGCAGGAACTGCATGCCGAAGATCGTCTTGCCCGCCCCCGGACCGCCGGAGAGGAGGTAGGGCCGGTTCTCGATGAGGCCTCCCTCGAGCATCTCGTCAAGGCCCGGTATTCCTGTCTCTACCTTGTTCAACTGGTTGGCTGCCACAGATACACCTCAGATGTTATCTAAAAGTAGGATGGTTATAAAAATCATGGCTTGCCGAGAGGGAATGCGCCAATCACGCGGTAGGTCGGCCCCGCTGGGCCCAGTGAGCTTTCCACGAGCGATATGTCTTGGACAGCCACGGCTCCGAATCCCGGCGAGGTCGGGGACAAAAGCGATTGAAGGGTGTCGATGCATTGGCTGTCGTACGACTTCACTCTTCCGAGGGTGACGTGGGGGTGGAACGGCCCTTCTGGCTTATGCCCCAGCCCCCTGATGGCGGCCGAGACGCGCTCATGGATGAGGCCGAGCGATGAAGCGCCGTCTGCGACGCCTGCCCAGATGACGCGCGGCCGTGCCGGGGTGGGAAAGACGCCGATGCCTGATAGTTCCATCGAGAAGGGGGTCGCTTCGCAGGCCGCGCGCTCGAGCGCGGACGCGTAATCCTTGACGTCCCTCCCCTCCACGTCGCCGAAAAACAGTATCGTCACGTGGAGGTTGGACTCAGAAACGAGCTTCACTCCCTTGGCGGTGAGGAAATCGTGTTGAAAGCGTGCGAGGGATTCACGGACCCGCTCGGGGAGCCAGACGGCGCAGAAGAGGCGCATTGTCGACGTTCAGGATTCGACGCTGCCCCAGATGATGCCCGAGGAGGTCATCTCGCGGCCGAGGCGGCGGTCCTCGTAGGTGATGCTGACATAGGTTTCAAACTGGCTGCCGGGTTTGAGGCCTGCGGGGAGACATGCCCCGCTTCCCTCATCGATTATTTCGAGCGTCACATTGCTGCCTGCAGGCAAGTCCTCGAGTATGCTGGTATACTCTTTGTTACAGTAAATCTCCCCTGACGATACATTGAACGATTCAATCGAGATGTTCCCCCCGACCGTGTTGCGAATCGAGATAAAGAAATCCCCGTCGGACTGGTAGATGAAGTCTGTGGGGATGACCCCCCAAAAGCCGACGGCACCGGGCCGAGTGGCTCCCCTGACATCGAATATGCCAAGCTGCCAGGCGACGACCGACACGATGATGATGATGAGGATGCCCCACCCATAGGTCATGAGGAATTCGAGCGAGGACTGGCCGGCATTCCGGGTTGGCGCCATCGTAGATAACAATTGGAAGGGCTCTATTTAAACGTCCCTTTGCCTCCCCCGCTCGTGTATCTGCAGGAGGATGGCCTGATGCATCCTGCGGATGAATTCGAGCCGGTCCTCGGCGCGCAATACGTCCATGAAGCCCCGGCTTACGAGGCCGTGGGCGAAGGGCGTGGGGACGTCCGTGTCGATGGTGCGCACCGCGATGCGCCCTGCAGCTATGCCTGATAGGACTTCTGCTGCATTGGCGACGTCCATGAGGTCTTCGAGCACCTCCCGCCGCGCCTCGCGAATGATGGGGAAGTCCCAGTCGAGGCGCCGGACGAAGGAATAGAGTATCCTGCTGCCGACCTGCTGGCGGCCGACGGTCTTGGTATGCCCCTTGTAGTGGCGTAGTATCATGAGGGCGCGGGCGGCGCAGTGGCGAAAGCGCCGGACGAGGACGTCGGAGGATTCGAGGGCGCTGGCGAGGACGGACTGGACGGCGCCGGGCCCGGCGAGGTCTGCGAGCGCCTGGGGGAGGTTGAGCTTGTCGGTGTCGCTTTGCAGGTAGAACCCGTGGTCTGCGAGGCTGATGGCGACGTTGCGCCGCTGCCTTTTGGCGGCGACGTAGGCGATGGCGCGCGAGAGGGCGTCGTTGACGCGCCGCCCGTAGAGGCTGTGGACGATGACGTACTTCTTCTTGAATCCCCTGCAGTGCTCGACGAGTATCTCGTCGGCAGCAGGTATGTGGCGGTAGCGGTGCTGCTCCCAGAGGTATTGGTAGATGGCTTCGGCCGTGGGGGTCTCGCAGGAGAGGTGGCCCCCGATGAACGAGACGATGTCGGCTCGCGATTGCCCCCCGTCGAAGCGTTCCCGTGCGAGGCCCCGGAACCGACGTATCTCGGCGGCGAGGTCATAGCTCAGGGGGAGCATCTCGGAGAACCACGAGGGCACGGTGGGCAGCCGTCCGTGGGCGCGGGCGACCTGGGCGACCTGTCCGCGGGCGTACCGGTAGACGTAGGTCGCACCGCCGAGAACGAAGACGTCTCCCTTTTTAAGGCGCTCAAGGAACGCCTCCTCGACCTCGCCTATCTTCTCTTGGCCGGCCTTGACCGTGATGTAGGATTCGTCGGGGATGACCGACACGTTGGTCGCATAGATGGCCCTGGCTTGGCACCCTCTGCGCCCCATCCTTTTTCCGTCCTCGCTCACCCACACCTTCGCGTAGATGCGGCGGTCCCTGAGTTCTAGATACTCGCCTGCGAGGTAGGAGAGGACGTCGTCGAAGTCGCGCCGTGAGAGGTCCCGAAAGCAGTAGCTCCGCGTCACGAGGGCGTACACGTTGTCGACGTACTGGTCGCCTTCGATGGCGATGCCGAATAGCTGCTGGGCGAGGACGTCGAGCGCGTTCTCGGGGATGTGGATGGCGTCGATGGCTCCCTGCAGGGCGCTTCGTGCCATGACTGCGCATTCGACGAGGTCGTCGCGGTCGGTGGCGATGATGCGG
>CAYUFO010000039.1:0-11168 GCA_964443985.1 uncultured archaeon
GTCTTTCAATCCTCCGTTTTGTTTATGGTTCTGCGTACTGGTTCATGGCGTCGTTCATGCCGCCGTCGACGACGACGGTCCCCTCCATGCCGGGATGGATGGTGCAGTCGTAGTCGTAGGTGCCGGGCTCGGTGAAGGTGTGGCTCGCGGTGCCGCCCGCGGGGACGCGCCGGTCGATACCGAAGCCCGTCACGGTGTGGGCGTAGCCGTCGCGGTTCGTCCACATGACGGTGTCGCCTGATGACACCTCGATGGAGTCGGGGACGAATTCGGAATCGATTATTTCGACCTCGGCGGCCGCCCGCATGACGGACGTCGTGACCGTCGGTTCGGCGGTAGTCGCTGCTGCGTCGATGGGCTCGCAGGTGACGCCGTTCCAGCAACGGCCTTCGCCGCAGTCGCAGCTGCTTGTGAGCACTTGCGCGCAGGCGATGTCTTCTCGTCGCTGGGACTCGCAGGAGTCCACGCATGCGTCGGAGAACTGGCGCCATTCGCCGCCCGCATTCTTGCAGGCCATGATATCATTTGAGGCTCCTTCGCGTTCGTCGACGGGCATGGTGGTGGGCCGGATGGTCTCGCCCCCGCCGACCGAGGTCGTGGGCGTGGTGGTCTCGGGGATGCTCGTCTGCTGCGCCGGGGGCTGGGGCGTCGTCCCGTCCTGCAGGCATCCTGCGCTCATGAGGACGACTGCGAGGGCGGCGAGGGCGACGACTGCCGCGGGAAGGTGATGGTAGATTTTCATGGTTCGATCTTCTTCATCATCTCCCGGTTGAAGACGGGGAGGTCGCTGGGTTGGCGGCTTGATATCCAGTTGTCGTCGATGACGACGTCTTCGTCTGCGACGGTGGCGCCCGCTTGGGCGAGGTCGTCTTGGATGCCCCGCCAGCAGGTGCCGGTCCTGCCTTCGAGCACGTCGGCCGAGATGAGGACCTGGACGCCGTGGCAGATGCTCGCCACGGGTTTTCCGTCCGAAAACATCTTCTTGGCCGCGGCGACCGCGTCGTCGTCGATGCGGACGGTCTCGGGGCCCTTGCCGCCGGGCAAGACGAGCAGGTCGTAGTCGTCGGGTTTGACGTCGGCGAAGGCGAGGTCGGCCTCGGCGCTGTAGTCGTGCTTTCCCTCGAATGCGCCCTTCTTCGGGGCGGCGACGTCGACGTCGACACCGGCTTCCAGGAGCCGATAGTAGGGTGCGAGGAGCTCGGTGTCCTCGAATCCCGCAGCCGACAGCATCAAGGCCTTCATGGTCTACTCGTTCATCTCGAGGTGGGCCTTGATGAGGCCGTCGAGCTCTTCGATGTGGTCTTCCTTGTCGGCTTCCATCTTCTCCCAGAAGGCGGTGCACTGCTCGCAGCTGCCCGCGTCGGCCTGGTAGTTGTTCTTGATGCGGTACAGGCTCTGGTGCTCTTCGACCATCTGGGCGAAGAGGTTGTAGACGTGGTTGTCTAGCATGGTGGTCACCTCGTTTGCTTTATGCCTTGCTGCCTATGTCGGGCTTGTATTTCTCGTCGAATTCCCGCCACGCGTCGGCCGCCTTGGATTCGACGTCGTCGAGCGTGGAAAGGATCTGCGAGCGCAGCTGTTCGGTCGTCAGGTCGGCCTGCATCTTGAGGTCTGAGAGCTGCTCGGAGGCTTGGTTGGTGACCTCCTGTATTCTCTGCTCTGAGAGTCCTGCGTCGGTTGCGGCCTTTTTTATGGAGCGTTTCACTTTCTCCATGTCGAAGGCTTCTTCGGCTCCCTTTCGTTTCTTCACGTTTGCCATTGTGTCTTCACCTCTGTTTCATTGACTTGTCGTAGACGAATGCCAGTTTCACGACGGCCTTGTAGCTTTTGATGTTGCCATCCTCGACGTCGGCCGTCTGGCCTATGACCTCGACGCCGGTGATATTTTTGACTGTCTGTGCGCTGGTCGTGACGGCGTTTTTCGCCGCGTCCTCCCAGCTTTCGGTCGAGGTCCCGATGACCTCGACGATCTTAATCGTTTCCATATGGTTCACCTCTGTTATGGGTCGTTTTTTCTAGAGCGGTTCGCAGGCCGCTCCGTTCCAGCATTGTCCGGGTCCGCAGTCGCAGCCGTAGGTCAAGCCCTGCGCGCACACGACGGCGCCGTCTTCTTGCGCGGCGCACGAGTCGGCGCAGGCATTGGGGAACTGCCGCCACGTGCCGCCGGCGTTCGCGCAGCGGACGGGCTCGTCTTCCGGGGCGACGTCCTTTTGGACCGATTCTATGTCCTCTTCGAACACTTGCACTGCCTCCTCGAGGCTCTGCAGCGAATCTGCAGTTCCGGCCCGGAGGTCGGTCTCGAGCAGTTCGAGGGCGGCGTCCGCTTCCCTATACTGGGTCTGGGCGTCGCCTTCGGCATTCTCGTAGCCGCGGGCGAGCATGACCCGGATTTCTGCAACATCTTGTGCGGCCATCCGGTAGTCTGCCTCGGCCTCGAGCCCGGTCTGCAAGGCGAGCAGGCGGATGCGGGCCTCGGTGTAGGCGAGGTCCTGGCGGGCCTCGCTGCGGGCCGCGGTGATGGCCCGGCTGCTCGACTGTTCGAGCCGGGCGAGTTCCTGCCTGAGTTCGTTGATGGTTTCGGTGGTCTGTTCGTCGGCGGATTGCACGCCTTCGCTGACGTCCTCCCCTGCTTCATCGATGCCTTCGGTCATGTCTTGCTGGAGCCGTTCGACCTCGAAGTCGATGCGCTCGTCGAGGGTGCTCGTCCGCATGTAGGCTGAGATGCTGACGAGCAGGGCGACGACGGCGACGACCAGGGCGAGGTATGCCGTGTTTTTCACGTTTTCGTCAGGTATGGTATCCCTCCAATAGTTACGTCCAGTATTTCGGCCTTCCGTAGTAGTCGTAGAGGACTTCTTCGGTTTGCCGATTCACTGGCTGGCTGGGGTCGTAGTCCGGCGACTGCTCTATCTGGTCTTTTTTGACGTCGATGTGGGCCTTCTTGTCGGCGACGCCGATGGCGGACACCCAGTTGACGGGGATGAGGGTCTTCTTGCCGCCGGGCAGCCAGTCGCGGGTGTCGAGGACGAGGTAGCGGATGCGCCAGGTGTCGTCTTCGACGATGTAGTCGTGGATGTGGCCGACGTCCTCGCCGTCGGCTGATTCGACGTCGTAGCTGAGGGTCTCGGAGGCCCCGCGTAGCGTGGGGTCGACGTCGCCTTTCGCGGCGGTTTCCGTAGCTTCGCCGGGTGTGAGTATCTCGTCCTTCCATTGGTCCCAGTAGAGCGGCCAGCGGTAGTAGTCGGCGAGGCTTTCCTCGTAGTGGCGCTCGATGGGCTTCTTCTCGTCGATGCTGGGGCTTTCCTCTATCTGCTTCTGGGTGAGTTCGACGGGAATCTCCTTTTGCTCCCAGTCTGGGCTACCCACGGCCACCGGGGAGATGACGACTTTTTTGCCGGGCAGCCAGGTGCCGGTGTCTGCGACGAGGTAGCGGACCTTCCAGACGACGTCGTCGAAGTAGAAGTCGTCTGAGAGGCCGACGTTGCCGTCGCGTGCGTTGAGGGTGTAGCCCCTCAGGTCTTTCATGCTTCGTAACATGGTATGTTCACCTCGTGGTTCGGTTCGTTGTCATTCGTGTGGGGTTAGACTGCGTCGCCGACGCTCCAGTACTTGGGCCTCCCGTAGTAGTCGTAGAGGACCTCCTCGTAGCCCCGGTTGACGGGGTCTTTGGGGTCGAATTCGGGGGCGCCCTTTATCTGCTCCTGGGTGAGGTCGACGGTGACGGTGTTGTCTTCGGCGTCGATGCCGGTTATCCAGTCGAGGGCGACGAGCACCTTCTTGCCGGGCAGCCAGTTCCTCGTGTCGACTATCATGTAGCGGATGCGCCATGCATCGTCGTCGACGATGAAGTCCGCAACGTGGCCGAGCTCGCCGTCGGCGGCGTTGATGGCGTAGTCGCGGACCTCCCGGACGCTTCGCAGGTGGGGGTCGCCGGCCTTTTTCGCCTCTTCAACGGAGGGCGCCTCTTTCGGGGCAGGCATGGGCGCGGGCCCGCCGAGCATGTTGGGTGTCGTCCAGTAGAGCGGCCAGTGGTAGTAGCCGGCGAGCTCCTCTTCGATGCGGCGGCTCACGGGGGCGTCGGCGTCGATGCTCGGTCCTTCCTCGATTTCTTTTTTGGTGAGCGCTGTGGGGATGCGCTTGATGTTGGTGACGGGCGGGTCAAGCGATACGGGACTCAGCAGCACCTGCCGCTCGGGCACCCAGCCGCCGGTGTTGACGACGACGTAGCGAATGGTCCATATCTCGTCGTCGAAGTAGAAGTCGTCGACGGCCTTGCTGAAGTTGTCTTTCGTGAACACCTCGTAGGATTCGAGGTCCTTGATGCTTCGCCACATGGTTTCGGTCACCTCTTTTATCGGATGGGGTTTGTTTGTGTCGGTATCGTTGTCTGGCCGCGGGGGGCTTCGAGCGCCTTGTAGGCCTCGTCGAATTCGCGCCAGGCTTTGGCGGCCCGCGGGTCTTTGTCGTCGAGCGCCGCAAGGACGGTGCGCCTGATGGCGCTGCTCGGCACCTCGTCTTTTCCGTGGGCGTCGAGGACGACCTTTTCGACGATGGGGTCGATGGTGTCTTTCTTGGCGCTGTCCGGGTCGCCGCCCGCGTCGACGACGGCCTTGAAGAGCGCCTTTCGAATCTTTGCGGCATCGAACAGTTGGGCGGTCCCGTTTCGCTTGCGCACGTCGGTCATGATTTCCTTATCTGGCGGTGTAGCCTCCGTCGATGACGAGCTCGCTTCCCGTCACGAACGACGATTCGTCGCTTGCAAGATACAATATGGCGGCGGCGACTTCCTCTGGCTTGCCGAGCCTGCCGATGGGGTGCAGTTCTACGAGCTGTTTTTTCCCCTCCTCGACGTCGCCTTGCTCGGCGAGGAAGTTCTCCACCATCGGCGTCCAGATGAAGCCGGGATGCACGGAGTTGACGCGGATGTTGTCCTTGGCATAGATGAGGGCGTCGGTTTTCGCCATGAGGCGGACGGCGCCCTTGGCGGCGTGGTAGCTTGGCGCGTCGGGTGCGCCGACGATGCCGTAGATGCTCGATAGGTTGACTATTGAGCCGCCGCCCACCTTCTTCATGTAGGGGACGACGTGTTTTGTGCACAGGAAGACGCCCTTGACGTTGATGTCTTGGACTTGCTGCCACTCCTCTTCGCTGAGCTCGTGGGTGGGTTTGCTCACCCCGCCGATGCCGGCGTTGTTGACGAGGATGCCGATGGGGCCGAAGCTTTCTTCGATCTCTGCGAACACCTTCTCGACTTCGTCTTCCTTTGAGACGTCGAGGTGCCAGTACTTGGCGGTGCCGCCCGCGTTGTTGATGTCTTTTTCGATGGGGATGCCGGCTTCATCGTCGACGTCGGTGACGGCGACGACGGCGCCCTCGCGGGCGAGGAGCTTGGCGGTTTCTTTTCCTATGCCTTTCGCCGCTCCCGTGACGATGGCTATTTTTCCTTTTACTCGTTGCATGGCTTTTGGTCACCTCAGTTGCTTTGTGGTTGTCCTCCCTCGAGGAGGCTGGCGTTTAATAGGTGGGTGATGGTCGACTTGACTGCCTGCTCGACGTCGCCTCGTTCGGAGTCGGGGATGCCGAGCTTGCGCGAGAGGCCTTCGGCGATGTCGGCGGTGTCGGTCTCGCCGTCGCAGCGCTGCCAGATGTAGGCGGTGGCGCCGTCGACCTCGAATGATTCGTTGCGGTCATTGGTGAGCGCGAGCGTGTCGTCTCTCGTTTCCAGGTCGCCGGTGTGTTTCGGGCACTTCATGTTTCGTCGGTTTCGTTGGTGTCTTTTTTCAGGTCGACTTCGAGGACGCCGTTCTTGTAGCTGGTTTTTTTGACGTCGGTCTTGATGGGGGCGGGCAGGGGAATGCGCCGGATGTAGCGGTGGTGTCGTCGCTCGCGGTAGGCGTAGTCGTCGCCCTCATCTATGTTCTCTTCGTTTTTCTCGGCGCGGATGGTGAGCGCCTGTTCCTCGAGGTCGAGCTCGATGTCGTGTTTCGCGACGCCTGGGACCTCGGCGATGACCTTGAAGCGGTCTCCCTCGTCGATGACGTCGAGGAGCGGCTCGCGGGCGCGGGGGTTGCCGATGCCGGCGGTCAACGATTCCCTGCCTTCGAGGGCGGGGGCGTCATTCGTCGGTTTGGCGATGCGTCGGGTTCCCTGCGGCATCCTCGAATCAGTCATCGTCTATCTCGTCCCTCCCTTGTAGCGTTTCTCGAATTCGAGCCATGCGTAGGAGACGGCGGATGACTCCTGGTCGAGTCGTTCGAGGATATTCGCGCGTATCTCGTCGGTCGATGCGCCGTCGTTCTCCATGATGGGACCGCCCTTGACGTCGGCGATGACGTCGCGGGCCACTTCCCGGACGAGGCCCTTCTCATCGTCGGGGTCCTTGCCCGCGTCGATGACGGCCTTCTGGATGGAGCGGAAGATCTTCTCGTCGTTGAACGCTTCCGTCGAGCCGTCGCGCTTCGTTATGGTGGTTATGGCTGCTGCCATGACGGTTCCTCCGTTAGTCTCTTCGTCCCAGGTTCATCTGGGCGGGTCGTTTGCATTGTGCTTCGTGGTCTTCCCAGGCTTTTCTCAGTTCGGGCGCTTTTCTGCCGAGGGCGGCGACGATGCGGTCGCGTATGTCTTTTGTGGACACGTCGTCGCGGTCGAGCGCCCATCGGCGCACTTCGTGGGCGACGTCGGCGGCATAAGTGTTGCGCTGCTCTGCGTCGTCGAAGACGTCGGCGTCGATGGCGGTCTTCATTACGGCCTTGCGAATCTTTTCGGCGTCGAAGTCCTCGTCGGACCCGTCGCGCTTCTCGACGGCGGGTTCGGCGGGCGGCGTCGTGCGTCCGTAGTCCATGGTGATGTGGCAGGCCGGGCAGGAAATCCCCCTGTTACACTCCTGCCCGGATGCCTGCCAGTGTTTCACCCCCTGAGGTCTTTGCCGTGAGCTTTTGTTGACGTGAGAACGAGGGTGCTGGCGTGGCCGCGGGCTTGGGTGGGCGGCGGCCCACGACGTAGTCTTCGATTATCCGGCTGAGCTGCTCCTGGCGTGCGGCCCGTTGCCGGGTGAGGGTCAGCTCTTGAGTAGCTGCGTCCGTACCTGGGAGTGTGGGGGATTGAGGAATCGGGGGAGAAGTTGGTTGGGCCGCTCTTCTTTCAGGATGAGCGAGTCGATGTTTGTCGGGATAGGATGGGGTCGGTACGTCGGCGTTTCGTGGGTGTAGGAACTGCTTCAATGGGTCCTCCGGCTAGGATGTTGATATGGGCGATAGGATGGGGAGGCACGGGTGATGGGTCGCAAAAATGGCTCGAAAGAACTGGGTTATCCTCGGTCGTCGCATACCCAAAAAACAGGTCTGGTGCGCTCGTTTCGGGTCGGGTTATGTCGTCTGTTCGGTTTGGTTGCACGAGTGCCTCCAATTGGATAAAGTGACTGAGGGTTTAAAAAAGTATCGGTTTTTCCCCGTTTTGTCAAGACCGTCAAGGGCCAGCCATTTATTAATCCCTCCTAGAGAAGTCCTTTCGGACGGAGGTGCGTGTATCTCCATGACCCTGCCAAAAAAGACACGTCAAAGTAACTCTGCGAGCGACCTCGAATATCCACTGCAACGGTCCATCCTCGACCACCTCGACGACGCCGTCGTCGCCATCGACGAGGAGGGAGTCGTCATCTTCTGGAACCGCGCGGCCGCCGAGCGCTACGGGGTTGCCGATGCGCTGGGCATGAGGCTCGGCGACGTCTACTCGTATCTGTGGCCTCGCCCCGAAGACGAGAAGGACTTCGCCGATTCTATTAAAGGAGCCGGGCACTGGCGCGGTGAGCTCGGCCACGTCACCCGCGACGGCCGCGAACTCTACGTCGAGTCGTCGGTGTCGGTGCTCGAAGACGGGGAAGGCCGGAGGTTCGGTCTGCTCGCAGTCATCCGCGACGCAACGGATCGGACAGCCAAGGCAGTCGAACGGGAGAAGACCCTCAAGATGATGGAGGTGAAGTCGCAGGTCGCCCGCGACCTCGCCGAGAGCTTCAGGCAGGAGCACGCGCTCTTGTCGCTCATCTTGGAGAAGACCGGCGCCCACGTCGTCTACCTCGCATCCGACGGCACAATCAGGCGGCTTTACGAGGAATTTGCCGCACTGACGGGAAAAAAGACCGCCGACCTCGTCGGCGAGAGCTTCTATGGGGCATTCCCTCGCATCGTTTTCAAATCCTACGTCGACCAGGTGGTGGAATCAGGCGACCAGCTTGTCCTTGAATCCATGCCCGTATCCTTTCGGCCCGGGCAGGCCCCTTCCGGTTTCTACGACTGCATCCTCTCGCCTGTCAAGGACAGCGACGGCGTCATCGACGGCGTCGTCGCCTCCTTCATCGACGTCACCGACAAGGAACGATCCAAGCGGAAACTGGAAGAAAGCGAGGAGCAGTTTCGCCGCGCCATCGAAGAGGCGCCCATCCCCGTCGTCATCCACGCCGAAGACGGTGAAGTCCTCCAGTTGAGCAGGACGTGGACGGAGCTGACGGGCTACGGGTCCACTGACATCGGGTCGTTTGACGAATGGGCGACCCATGCGGTCTACGGCGAGGGCGCCGAGGCCGTCGGCGACTACGTGCAAACCCTGTTCAGTAGTAGTAGTAGTAGTAGGACGCGCATCGACTTCGGCGTGCGCACCAAGACCGGAGAGCTGCGCCACTGGAGCTTTTCCGCCTCGGCTCCCGGAACCCTCGCCGACGGCCGACGATTCGTCGTCGGCATGGCCCTCGACATCACCGACCGAAAGATCGCAGAAGAAGAGCTCGCCCGCAACCACGAGGTATTGCAGAGCATCTATGATGCCATTCCCGTCCTCCTTGTCATCTGGGATGCGAAGCAGCAAAAGTTCATCCTCAATCGTCAAACAGAAAAAACACTGGGATGGACGACCGACGACGCCAACGACGGCAACTTCATGGTCAATGTGTATCCCGACCCCGACTACCGCCGGGAGGTCGCAACGTTCATGGCATCCCATGACCCAGGATGGCGGGAATGGCTCGCCAGAACCAAGGACGGCGACGCCGCCCCCATAGAATGGACGAATGTCCAACTCACCGACGACTCAAGCATAGGCATCGGCTTGGACCTGCGCGAGCGAAAGAAAGCCGAAGAAAATCTGAAAAAAAGCGAGGAGCGCTACCGCCTCGCCCAGCGGGCCGGCGAGATTGGCAGCTGGGACTGGGACATCGCAGGCCAGACCATCACGTGGTCGGACTACATCGAGCCCCTATTCGGGCTCGCGCCAGGAGAGTTCGGCGGCTCCTACGACGACTTCATCGCCCTCGTCCACGAAGACGACCGCGAGCGCGTCGACGCAGCCATCCGCGCCGTGCTCGAAGACGACGACGACTACGATGTCGAGCACCGCATCACCTGCCCGGACGGCAGCGTCCGCTGGCTCAGAGAGATAGGAGATGTCATCCGAGACGAGGCGGGGAAAGCCGTGCGAATGGTGGGTATCGTTTCCGACATCAGCGATGAGAAGAAGCTCGCCCTGCAGCGCCGCCACCTCATCCGCGACCTCAGCCACCAGCTCAAGACGCCCTTGTCCATCATCGAGATGGCCGCCGACACCCTGCCCCTGACCGCAGGGACCAAACAGGAGAAGGCGTCGGAGAACGTGGAGATGATCGCCCGCAACGCCCGCCGCCTGCGCGGACTCGTCGACCGCATCCTACGGGTTTCAGAGCTTGAAAGCGGCCGACTCCCCGTCAAGCCGGTCGACGTCGATGTCCCAGCGCTCGTCCACGACGTCCTCGACGAGCTCAGGCCGCTTGCCGCAAAAAAAGGCATTTCACTGACGACGGGCGCCCTCCCCGACCTCTGCGTCACCACAGACCCCACCCTCCTCAAGGAGGCCCTCATAAACCTCACCGACAACGCCGTCCGCTACACCCGCGAGGGAGGCGTCACGGTATCGGCGAAGGCGGCCGACGACCGCGTCGAGGTCTGCGTCAGCGACACAGGCCGTGGCCTTTCCCGCGACGGGCAAAAAGACATATTCGAGCGCTTCTACAAGGGCGATGCGAGCGAGCAGGGCACCGGCCTCGGCCTCACCATCGTCGGGGAAGTCGCCACTCTTTTAAAGGGGGACGTCAAAGTATCATCGCCGGGACGGGGGCAGGGGTCGACGTTCACGTTCTCCTTCTCGCGCAATCTTGAAGAACGACCATGAAGAAGACCATTCTCGTCGTCGAAGACGAAGCCGACATGCAGCGGCTCTACGAGCAGATGCTCGCAGGCGACTATGAGGTCATCATCGCAGGCGACTCCAACGAGGCCTGGAAGGCGCTCGCCCAAAACCGCGTCGACCTCATCGTCCTCGACATCATATTGCCGAAAGGCGCCACCGGCGACGAATTCTTCCTGCAGCTCAGCCAGCACCCCGACTATAACAGCATCCCCGTCGTCTTCTCGACCGTCATCGACGACCACCACCGCGCAGAAGAGGCCAAGAACGTCGGCGACGCCGGCTACCTCACCAAGCCCTTCACCCAAGAGGAGCTCCACGCCAAGATAACCGACCAGCTCGCCCTCGTCGAAAGCGCCCGGAGCCCATGACGGCCAAGGCCCCGCGACGACAGCAGGCCGGATTCCTCGTCATACTCTTCGCCGCCGTCGGCTACACGGCCCTCTTCCTCTCGAGCGCCCCTTCGCCCGAACCGGCACCACCAACTCCACTCCCCTCATCCTCCACTCCGCCGCAATCCTCTACATCATCCATTCATTCCCCGACCTCGCAGCCTTCCACCCGCCCCCAAACACCCCCACAACCCTCATCGACTCCCTCCTCGTCCACGTCGGTCCCTGTTCTCCCTTCGACGCCCACCGCGTCCTCGACACAGTCTATTCCTTCAACGTCCACGTCAGCCCCTCAATCGACGACGCTCAGAGAGGATGTATTCGCCCCCTACCGCGGCCGGGGACTCCATATCGCCCACCTCGACCTCGCGTTCTATGGCCGCCGGTGCGCCAACGACGCCGGCGCCCGGCTCGCCGCAGAGCCAGCCATCAAGGCGAAGAGCTTCAGCTACAGCCAGGACGTCCACTGGTTCGTCTACGACCCCGAAGAACTGCCGCTCGCCGACCTCGTCATGCTTGCGGGAGCCAGCGGCGACGCCACACTCATCAACGACACCCTGCTTTAGAAAA
>CAYUFO010000040.1:0-6161 GCA_964443985.1 uncultured archaeon
GCCCTCCCCAACGTTTTCGCCGTGGGCGAGGTGGCCAACAACGGCGTCCATGGCGCGAACCGTCTGGCGTCCAACTCCCTTGCAGAGTCTCTCGTGTTCGGTCGTCGGACGGGGCAGGGCGTGTTGCGGGCGCTGCACGACGGCGAGTTAGGTAGTAGGGCGCGCATGCAAGGAAACCGCGACAAACCCACGCGCACAAAAAAGAAACAAGCACCCCCCACCAAGAAAAAGGGAGACCCCCCATCGCTCGAAGAGCTTCGCGCTTCGATACAGGGGACCCTGTGGGACGACGTGGGCGTCGTGCGCACCAAAGACTCTCTCACCAAGGCGCAGAAAACCCTTGAGGGCCTGCTTGCCACGCTCTCCAAAGGGGCGACGCTGTCGAGGGAGTGCTTCGAAACGCTCAACATGGCAACGACCGGAGCCCTCGTCACCCAGGAAGCACTGGCGCGCCCCGAAAGCCGCGGCGCCCATTATCGCAAGGACATCCCCCAGCGCAAGAAGAAGTGGGCGCGCCACATCATACTGACGAGAGCCTGATCGATTCCGGCCTCATTGCTTTTTCTTGACGGGAACGCCAAGGCAGTAGAGGACCGTCGCCAGGTCCGACTTCGTGATGGCGCCGTCTGCCGCGTCCTTGATGAGGTCTTTGCCTCGGAACGCCAGGCCGAGGCCCGCGTTTTCCAGCATGACGGCGTCGTTGGCGCCGTCGCCGACGGCGATGCACCGGTCCTGTGGGATGCCCTCCGCTGCGCACAGCTCGCCGATGAGCTCCCCCTTGCGCTCCCGGGTGATGACTGGGCCGATGACGCTGCCGGTGAGCTTCCCGCCTTGTATCTCGAGCTCGTTGGCGTGGACGTAATCGATGCCGAGGCGGTCTTTGAGCCGGTCGGCGAAAAAGGAGAATCCGCCCGTCACGAGCGCCGTCTTGAACCCCATCTCCTTGAGGGTGAGCAGGAGTTCCTCGCTTCCCGGCGTCAGGGTCAGCGCGTTGGCTATCCTCTCCAATGTCGCGACCGGCGTGCCGGCAAGCATCTTGACGCGCCGCCGAAGCCCCGTTTCGAAGTCGAGCTCCCCTGCCATGCCGGCGGCTGTGAGCGCGGCTATATCGTCTCCCGCCCCTACTTCTTGCGCGATCTCATCGAGTATCTCGGCGTCGACGAGCGTGGAATCCATGTCGAAGACGATGAGGCTCTTGCGGCGCCGATACACGTCTTCGGGCTGGACGATGACATCGAGACCGAGGCTCTCTCCCCTGGCTCTGAGCTCTTTGCGCAGCGCGAGCAGGTCAACGGGCTCGACCCGGCCGGCGAGGAGCTCCATGGCGAAGAAGCGGTCGCGCGCGAGCATGGTGATGCGCTCGATGTTGATCTCATGCTCTGCAAGGACCCCCGTGATGGCAGCGACGATGCCGGGGCGGTCGGGGCCCACGACTGTGAGGGTGAGGAGTTCTTCCTTCTTTTTCGGTGTGTGGACGCCGAGCTCGGAAAGACGGGATACGATAGTCTTGAGTGCAAGTCCCTCTCCTTTTTCTTTGAGAAGACGGAGGATGTCGTCGTCCTTGGTGTCTGTCGTGGAGGTGTCTAAGAGAAGGAAGAGCGAGAGGATGCGGTAGGCGGAGACCTGGCCGATGTCGACGATGTTGACGCCGAGATCGGCGACAGTCTGCGTGATGTCTGCAAGCAGTCCTGGGCGGTCGACACCGACGAGGGAGACGACGATGTAGTCGCGCATTGTCAGGCTGCGCTCAAGGTCTCCTGGGTCCTCGGTGGTGGATGCGACTGAACCCGGTCTGGTGGGTGTGGAGCCGGCTTCAGGATCGGGGTCAAGTCAATCTCGCCGATCACTCGACTATGGACATCTTGCCGAACTTCCCGGAGGACACCTGGAGTTCGCCGCGATATTCCTTGACCCAGCCGTTTTCGATCTTGACCTTGTCGCCTGTCTTTATCTTGTCGATGTCGTCGTTCCAGAGCGTGATGCTGACTTCGCCTGTGTTGTCCTTGCCTTTGGCGTTGGCGACCCGTCCGCTGCCGCGGAAGTTGCTGAATTCCCTGGTGTCGCCGACGTCGACTACTTCGAGTTCGATTGCGTCTACTTGGCTGTTGGGCTGTAAGTCTGAGACCTTCATATTAAGGATGCCTCCTATTTTTCAGAGAATAGTTTACAATGGTTACCTATAAAAATGGGACGTGTTGACGAGACACCTGTTGAGGATGCCTCGATTGGCTCGGATGCTAGCATCGAAAAAGTCCTTGCAGCGTATCGAAACTGTGGATTCCAGGCGTCTCATCTCGCCCAGGCGGTCGACCTTCTCAAGACCATGCGTGACGAGGACTGCGTCATCTTCCTGTCCGTCACGGCGAACCTCATCGCCTCGGGTGTGCGCGGCTGCGTCGTCGACCTGATACGGGGGGGATATGTCGACGCCGTCGTCACGACGGGCGGCGCCATCGACCACGACATCATCCGAAGCCAGGCGCCCTACCTCCTTGGCGACTTCGAGCTCGACGACGTGGCGCTTCACGAGAAAGGAGTCAACCGCCTCGGCAACATCCTCGTGCCCACCCAGCGATATGTGCTCCTCGAAGAGGTGCTCCAACCGCTCTATACCGAATACTATGCTACTATCGGGAAGTCGACGACACCGAGCAGGCTCATAGACTTCCTCGGCTCAAAGATAGACACCATCGATTCCCAAAAAGATGCTTCTTCCCCAAACAACGCAAGTATCGAGCAATCTTTCCTCTACCACTGCCACAAAAAGAACATCCCCGTCTTCTGCCCGGGCTACACCGACGCCGCCGTCGGCCTGCAGCTCTATTTTTTCACCCAGGAACACAAGGACTTCACACTGGATGTGGCAGGCGACCTAGCGCCCGCCATCGACCTCGCGATGGAAGCCGAGAAGACGGGGGCGTTCATCCTCGGCGGCGGCATCGCCAAGCACCACACCCTCGGCGTCAACCTCCTACGCGGCGGCCTCGACTACGCCGTCTATGTGTCGACCGCCCAGGAATACGACGGCAGCCTGTCGGGGGCCCACGACCGCGAGGCGAAGAGCTGGGGGAAGATAGCAGAACAGGCCAACACCGTTACCGTCACAGGCGAGGCCACCATCATCGTACCGTTGATAGTCGCGGGGCTGTGATTGAGGGAGGCGGGAGCGTTGCCTCTTGTCTGCCCATATCTGGTATCCTATCCCTTCCTTTCTTGTTGACCGGGAGGTGGAAGGGAGGAAGGGGTGGAAGACGTAGTGGAGCGGGGGTTTGTCTTTTCTAGTTCCCGGTTGATGCGCTGAATCATCGAGCCGAGCGAGAAGTCCTTTTTATGCCAGTGTTCGAGGATGAGGCCGTCCTTTTTCAGGGCGTCGATGTCTTTTTGGTAGAAGGGGACGTTGCTCGAATACATCATGCAGATGACAGTCTCAGGCCATCGTTTGTGGACGTCGCGGACGAGTTGGATGCCGTTCTTTTTTCCGGCGAGCTCGATGTCGGTCATGAGGAGGTCGGGGGGCGTGCCACCCCCCCTGACGTTGCCTTGGATAACCTCAAGCGCCCGTTCGGCGGAATCGTATTTTCCTCCCTGTTCAGAATCCCTTTTCAACGACTCGTCATGCGGCCACTGGTCCTTTTCATGGGGCGCGTATCCTTTCAGATTCTCAACGTGTCTCATCCCATCGAAGAACATGTGATGGATTGGATTGTCCTCGAGTATCATGATGCTCTGCTCGCGGACCACTGGAGGGAGGAAGGGTTGCCCGCCCTTGAGCTGCCTCTTTTTTTCCACTTGGAGGCTTCCCATGATGGCCTGTACGTCCATGAATTGGTTGAATGGATGCCAGGCATCTGAATTAAAATGCACGTTTCGATCGTGATAGGGGGTATTTTCTTCGGCATAGAATTCGTCGACTATCTCCTTTGAGTTGTCGTCCATGAAGCGAACCCCTATCTGGTGCATCTTGTTGAGTAGGTCTGATGTTCCTGTTTCTGAGGCAGCGACTGCTTGCCGCATCGCTGATTTAAACTTGTTGGCGGACTTCTCGATGTTCATGTACACTTGGTCCTCTACCAGTTCTCTCTTTGCGTATTGTTGGAAGAATGGGCTTTCCACGAACTTCGACCACGACGAACCCCGGAATACGGGAAGCAAGATGTCTTTGATGCGCTGCTCCTCGGGTGTCGTCGCCTTGACTTCCTTATCGACTTTGGCCGTGAAGGTGTGATGCAGGACGGGGCGGCGCAGGAGGTTGCCGACTTTTGTTGTGAGGAGGAAGAGTAGGTCGGCTTTGCCGAGTTCTAGCTCGGAAAAATCCGTCTGCTTGAGGTGGGGGTGGATGAGTTTGAATGTTTCGATGCTTTCCTTTTGGCGGTCTTCGGGGAGCGCGGTGAGCTGGTCGATGAGGGGATTGAAGCGTCTGCCGAACTCGGTTTCGCCCCGCATCACCTTGTCGGTCTGCCGTCGAATATCTTTTTCGTGGGCAAGGAGCTCCTTGATTTTTTTCGGTTTCGGGAATAAGTCCTCAGAATACATCCATTTTCCTTGTGAGTCGACGAGACGGCCGTGGCGTTTTTTCCCTATCTCGTTGCCCCGGGCGTCCAGGAGTTTTCCCATATCGTTATCTTTAGAGGAAGGACAAGAATAAAATCACCGCCCAATCTTCTACATTTCCCGTCCTCCCCCCCAACGACCTACTACCTAACCAAGGCCCGGACGGAGGACTCGTTCAGGGATATTCACCGACAACCACCCTGAACGAGCTTTTGCCAGCCTGGCCTGCGCACTAACCGCTCATCTGGTCGGGGACCGGCTGGGGTGCGGGGCCCTTGGGCACGTTCTCAGGCATCGTGTTGTCGATGTCTTTGAACAGGGGGAAGCCCTGGTCGTTGACGGGCACGTAGATGACGCTCGTGTGCGAATCGAGGTTCTCTATCCAGTACCAGCTGAGGTAATTGGGGGTCAGGCTTCCCCCGATGATCTCGTTGGCGGTGGCGATGCCGTCGGCCTCGATCTGCTTGCGTTCGGCTTCCTTTTCTTCTTTTTGGATGACGAACTCCATCTTTTGAGCGTCCTGTTCGGCTTCAAGCTTGTTTTCGATGGCGCGCTCTATCTGGGGAGGCCGCACGATGGTTCGCACGAGGACCTGTTCGAGGACGATGTTCTTCTCGGCGAAGAGCGGTTTGAGGTTGGTGAAGATCGTGTCGCCGATCTCGGGCCGCTTCTGGTGCATATCCATAGCTGCGTATTCGCCTGCGACATCGCGGATGGCGGTGCGCGTCACGGGCCGGATGATGATGGCCTGGTAGCCGGGGCCGACGCTCTGGTGGATGACACTGGCCTTGTCGGGGATGATGTGGTAGAGGATGGTGACGTCGAAGTCGACGTTGAGGCCGTCCTTGCTGATGGCGGTGATACGGTCGTCGCGGTTGCTGATTTCGCCTTCATCCGCGACGAGGCTCATCGTGTACTGATGGGTCTTGACGCTGTAGGTTGTCACCGACACCCAGGGGGCCTTGAGGTGCCAGCCCTCGCCGAACTCCTCTTCTTCGACGCCGCCTGCGAGGTAGTTGAATTTGACGCCGACTTCGCCTGCCCCGACGCTCGCGATGAACATGGGATAGAAGGCGAAGAGGAGGAGGATGGCGGCGATGACGGCGACGCCCGAGACGGCGCTCGCGATGCCTTTGACTATGTCGTCGAGGTTTTTTGTGTTGCGGCGGGGTCCGCGGGTGCCTGGCTGGGGGTCGTCCCCGGGGAGGTGGATTTTCATAATCGTTCAGCGAGTGTATTGTTCGGGGTGGTTTTTAAGTGTGCGCTATCCTACCCCCTACTTGCGGGGTTCATCCACTAATACCGCGTATCTTCGGTCAATCCCTTTTTTGGAGCCCACAACCCCCCTCCGTTCGGTACCTGCTGGTGCCGCCTTATCCCACGATAACCTACTACCTAACCCCTGCCACTCTTTGCTTCCACCCCCACAAACCCCCAACCACATACAACCCCCTACCCCCCCTCTCCCCACCCCCAGGTCTTCCATACCCTCCCCCCCACCCCACCCCGTAAACGCCCGGTCGGGCCGGGCCTTTCGGGGGGCGAGGGTTACTGGCTCGGGACAATAATTTTTCTCCCGATTTCCGCTTTTCCGGTTGCCTCGCGGGCTG
>CAYUFO010000040.1:6171-11125 GCA_964443985.1 uncultured archaeon
ACAACCCCCTACCCACTCTCTCCCAACGTGCAGGTCTTCGATACCCCCCCAACTCCCGCTACCCTCCAGTCCCTCTCTCACAAACCCCACACCCACACGCGACCTACTACCTAATTCCCAGCAACCAGCGACTTCAGGAAACAAGCAAAACACCACCCCCTACAACGCTACTCCTCGTCCTCGTCATCAGCGCCCGCGAGCTTCTTGATTTTGCCCGCCTTCTCGCGAAACGCCTCGCCAATGGTGGCGACCGCGCCGAGCACGCCCGACGTCTCGACCGGCAAGAATATCTTCGTCGCCTTGCCGTCAGAGATCTTCTCCAAGCTCTCCATGTACTTGAGCGCCAAGACGTCCTCGCTCGCCCGACCCTCGTGAACGGCCTTGAACGTTTTAAGAATGGACTGCGCTTCACCCTCAGCGATTTTGATTTTTCGAGTCCGTTCGGCGTCGGCCACCTTCTTGATAGCTTCGGCCTCACCCTCCGCCTCGAGGATGCGCGACTTCTTGTTGCCCTCGGCCTTGAGAATCTCAGACTGGCGGGTGCCTTCAGCCTCCAGGATGGCGGCGCGCTTCGTCCGCTCGGCCTTCATCTGGCGGCCCATGGCCTCGGTGATGTCCTTGGGCGGGTCGATGCGCTTGATCTCCACGCGGGTGATGCGCACCCCCCACTTGTCGGTGGCGTCGTCGAGGATGGCACGCATCGTCGTGTTTATCTGGTCGCGGGACACGAGCGTCTCGTCCAGGCTCATCGAACCGATGACGTTTCTGAGGTTGGTCTGGGCGAGCTTGAGGGCGGCCTCCTCGAAGTAGCTGACGTTGTAGATGACGCGGAAGGGATCGGTGACCTCGAAGTAGATGATGGCGTCGACGGACACCGACACGTTGTCTTTTGTGATGACGACCTGCGGGGGGACGTCGATGACGGTCTCGCGCATGTCGACCTTCCTGAGCACCTCGACGAACGGGATGATGAAGACGAGACCCTGGCTGACGGTGCGGTTGTAGCGGCCAAGGCGCTCGACGACCCCCTTCTCGAAAGGCCGCACGATGCGGATGGAACGAGACAGCAGATACACGAAGAGGGCGGTGCCCACGATGAGGGCAAGGACCATCTCCACCTGCATGACGAGGTCTACCATGCTATCCCCCCCTTGGCGCCGCTACATGCACGGGACCGAATACTGGAAGTGACCCCCCCACCCCTACAGATAGCTGCGGGTGACGCTCTCATGTTCGTGGTTGAGCACCTCGTCCTTTTTCATCCCCTCCCACAGCGAGCCGTAGCGCTCCTTGAGCTGGTGCTCGATGGGGCGGGACTCCTTGATGGCGCGCTCGATGTGCGCCTGCTCGATGAATCGATCCTCTCCGAGGACGGCGAGGTCGCCGCCGACGCGGATGATACCCGAAAGGTCGCGCAGCCTGAGGGTGAGGGCATTGCGCTCGCCGTCGCTTTCCACCGCACGCCTGCGCGCCTCCTCGATGATGGTGTCGACAGCCTCCTTGGTAGCCGGAGGTATCTTGCCGTCGACGAATATCTCCTGGGCGATGAACTGCAGGAGCTTGTTCTGGTTCTCCCAGGTATCGGGCATCGTCGTATCCAAGAGAATCTCATAGCCGTTGCCGACGATGCGGCTTCGCAGCGGCGGCAGGATGTTGCCGACCTCGCGGATGTTGCAGGCGCCAACGAAGATGAAGTCGCAGGGGACGTCGGCGACCTTGACGGAGGCGCCCGCCGACTGGGGGTTGCGCCCGAGGATGGAGAACTTCTTCTCCTGCATGGCCGTCAAAATGAAGTTCTGCAGGTATTCGAGATGCGGCAGTTCGTCGATGAAAAGGACGCCCTCGTGGGCCTCGTGGATGGCGCCCGCAACGACGCGCAGATAGGCGGGCGTGCCGATTTCCGGGTGGCTGCCGTAGGGGTCGTGGCGGACGTCGCCGAGGAGCTCGGTCTCGCTTGCACCCGTCGCGTGCACGAAACTCACCCTGTGGAGGGGGACGATGATGTTGCGCTGCTGGTTCTCGTTGACCTTCTCGATGCTCTCGAGCGCGCGCTGGTCGAGGACTCGGATGCGGTCGTTGTCGACAACGCGGTAGACGAGCAATTCCTCCTTGCCGTCCTTGGTCAACCTCGTGGTCTGCACCTCGTCGTCGCGGCCGTCAGACGACACCTCGAAGACCTCGGTGATGATGTCGCCGAAGGGCGAGTTCCTGCGGTCGCGGGTGATGCGCCCCGCTTTGTGGGCGCCGCAGCCCGAGCAGATATGGTGATCGCGGGCGCTCACCATCCCGCAGTGACCGCACTTGAAGCCGAGGCGCTCGGCGACGAAGGAGGGAACGTCGGTGGCGGCGACGATGACGCCCTGGGCGTCGCCGACGCTCTTCTTCTCGTCGTCGACGTGCTCTTTGGTCTGGACCTCGACGAGAGGGCGGTGGGGGGCGGCCTGGTTGTGGACTGCGCTTATCTGCTGGGTGGGCTTGGGAAGATGGATGGCGAGGGCTTGGGCGAGCATGGACTTGCCGATGCCCGGCGGGCCGACGAGCAGCAGGTTGCGGCGCTGGCGCGCGGCGGCCTTGACCTTGGCGACGGCGGCGTCCTGGCCGATGATGCGCTTGATGGCCTCCTTGGGGATGGCGACGTCGTCGGTGGAGTCTATGTCGTCGAGGGTCATGGTGTGGCTGCGACCGTAACTACTTTGGACACTCAGCGCTAATAAAAGGCAGCGCGCCTATCGCTGCAGGCCCTTGATGACTGCGAGGAGGTCCTTGAGCGAATCGTAGATGAGGAAGCTGTTCCTGAGTCTTTCCGAATCGCTGTCGCCGAGTTCGGGGGAGGCGGTGAGCCTGCGGTATTGTTCCTCGTTGAGCGTTACCATGATCTTCTTTTTCATTTCTTATCCCTCGATTAGCCAATGCTATGCCCGGGGCTTGACCGAACGTATTCACCTTCTATTTGAGGGAAGCGTATTTTTAAGTGTTTTCCCCCATAACCTACATTCCCCAAGAAACATCATAACCCCCGAGGTGACTGTTATGTGGAAGATTGAACTCGAAAAATGCATCGGCTGCTCAGCATGCACGACAGCCTGCCCCGTCGAAATCCTCGAGATGGTCGACGTAAAAGGAGAACAGAAGGCCAGCATCGGCGACCGCCAGGAGAAGTGCATCAGCTGCAAGGCATGCGAAGAGATCTGCCCGACCGACGCCATCAAGATCGTCGAGGACAAGAAATAAGCACCCCTCGGAGGGGCCCACCCCTCCTCCCTCCTTCCTTCTTCATCGCATTCCACCGAGAAACCACCCCTTCTTAATACCCCCCGCGTCCAAGGATTAGTGGTGCATACACCATGGACAAGAAAGCAGTCGAAGACGCACTGGAGAAAATCCGCCCACAGCTACAGGCCGACGGCGGCAACGTCGAACTCGTCGACATCACCGACGACAACATCGTCAAGGTTCGCCTCACCGGCGCCTGCCACGGCTGCCCCATGGCCCAGATGACGCTGCAAGCCGGCGTCGCCCAAGCCATCAAGCAGGCCGCCCCCGACGTCGAAGGCGTCGAGGCGGTCCAGGACTAGTCGCCTCGGCCGGACATGAACAAAACCCGCATCTACCTGGACCACGCCGCGACGACGCCCGTCGACGCCGACGTGGTTGAGGCGATGCTGCCCTATTTTTCCGAGAGCTTCGGCAACGCATCGAGCCTGCACTCTTTCGGCGCCGAGGCAAAAGAGGCGCTGGAAACGGCCCGCGCTAGGGCCGCCACGGCCATCGGATGCGGCCCCGAAGAGATAGTCTTCACGTCCGGCGGCTCCGAGTCCGACAACCTCGCCCTCAAGGGCATCGCGGCCCTCCCCCAGAACGCGGGCAAGCACCTCGTCACCTCCTCGATAGAGCATCCCGCCATCCTGAAGACCGCAGCCTACCTAGAATCCAAGGGCTACACAGTAACGTACCTCCCCGTTGACGCAGACGGCATAGTCGACCCAGCCGACCTTGAAGCCGCCATCACCGACGACACATTCCTCGTCTCCGTCATGCACGCCAACAACGAGATAGGCACCATCCAACCCCTCAAGGAACTCGGCCGCATCTGCCACATCCACGACATCGTCTTCCATAGCGACGCCGTCCAGTCCGTGGGGAAGGTCCCCGTCGACGTCGACGACCTCGCTATCGACCTCCTGTCCGCGTCCTCTCACAAGCTCCACGGCCCCAAGGGCGTCGGCTTCCTCTACGTCCGCAAGGGAACAGAACTCGAATCACTCGTCCACGGCGGCAGCCACGAGCACGGCCACCGCGCCGGCACCGAGAACGTCGCCGGCATCGTCGGCTTCGGCAAGGCGCTCGAACTCGCACTCCAGCGCCTCGAAGACGACATGCGATACGTCACCTCCTTGCGCGAGCGGCTCATCGACGGCGTCCTAGAAATCGAAGAGACCTGGCTCAACGGCGACCGCGAACGACGCCTGCCCAACAACGCCAACTTCGGATTCAGATACATCGAAGGCGAAGGACTCCTCCTCCACCTCGACATGGCAGGCATCGCCGCCTCGACGGGCTCCGCCTGCAGCTCCCACTCCCTTGAGCCGAGCCACGTCCTTTCCGCCATAGGCATGCCTCCAGAAGAATCCCACGGCAGCCTCCGCCTCACCCTCGGAGGCGAGAACACCGCGGACGACATCGACGCCGCCGTCGACGCCCTCAAGGACGCGGTCACCAAGCTCCGCGCCATGTCGCCCTTCACTCCCGACAACCCGGAACACGCCGAAAGCGTCCACTGCCACTAAGTCCCCCCTATTTATAGCTGCGTCGCCCAGTACATCTCGCCATGGCGAAGTTCTGCCCGAAATGCGGCGCCAAGACCGAGGAATCCTGGAAGGTCTGCGCCTCCTGCGGCGCCCCTCTGACGCCATCCGCCCCCACGAACGCGCCCCCATCCCCCGGCTCCACGTCT
>CAYUFO010000041.1:0-4058 GCA_964443985.1 uncultured archaeon
TTGAAGACGCCTTCTCCCTTGTAGACGCGGTTGTCGTCGAGCACGGTCGTCATCGTCTGGTATGATTTGGCATGCGCGTCTTAATAAAATCGTCGAGGCGGCCGTGTTCTTTCATGGCGTCATAGACTTTGACCCATATGCAGGGCCTCGTTCGTTTTCCGCCCTCGTCGGGGACCTCGCACACTCCTTCAGCGACGCCCGCGCACGGGCCGTTCAGCAGGTGCTTGGGGCACCGGGTCTTCACGCACAGTCCCGCGGTCTCGTCGACGGTGCAGTCGCCGCACTGCCGACAGTAGTCCTCGATGCCTGCCTTGGAGGCGACGCCCGAAGCGGTGGTGTCGGCGACGGGGATGGCGGCAACCTCGCAGGCTTCGGAGACGACTTGGACGCCGGGGCCTTCTGCGAGGACGTAGACTGTGTCAAATCCCTCGCAGGCCTTTCGAAGTTGTTCGAGGTCCTTTTCCTTTCGCAGGCAGATTTGGCCCACGGATGCGTCTTCATCTATTCCGAGGTCTTTGATTATCTGCTTTTTTTCCAGGTCGGGGTTCCACGAGCTGCACATCGCGCAGGAGACGAGGATTTTCCTTCCATCGCCTTTCGATCTCAGTTCGTCGACGTTCCGAAGCCGTAGCGAGATCATATATATGGAGAAACGATTGAAGCTATAAATCCGAAACATGGCAAACGAGACGACGTGGGACGACCTCGCAGAAACGAAGTGGACGGACGTCACGCCCCCCGAACAGGCGGTGGTGGAGCTGGCAGATAGTTTCGATGAGGAACATGAACGTGTCCTTGACGTCGGTTGTGGCCCCGGCAGACATCTCGTCTACCTGCAAAAACAGGGATTCTCGACCATCGGATTCGACATCTCGCTCCCCGCCCTTCGAAATGCCCGAAGGAACCTCGAAAAGGAGGGACCCTCGGCCCCCCTCATCCAGGCAGACCTTAAACATCTTCCCTTCAAGGACGGTGCCTTCACTGCTGAAATCGCCGTCAAGGCCGTCCAGCACGGCATGTGGGCCGATGTCCGGGCCATGCTCGCCGAGATGGCGCGAACCACCCGGAGGCATGGCTCCGTACTCATCATCGCCCCCAGCGACCGAGACCGTCTGCGCGAATCCGGCCGGGAGCTCGAGCCCAACACCTACGTCGACATCGACCGCCCCGACGGAAAGGTCCCCCACCACTTCCTGTCCGAGGACGAGATACGGGATGCGTTCGCCGGCTGGAGCTTCACCCGATTCGACCACGAGGTGGGCGAGAGCCGCTTCGACCCCGGCAAACCCAGTAGCGACTGGATAGTTGTCGCGAAAAAGCAGTAATCGGTGATTTTTCCACTAATCCTTCCCTTAGAAAACTTAATGAGAGTAGCCTACTTCACCGACCGCTACCATCCAACCGTCGACGGCGTTGTCCACAATATCGACCGATGGCGCAACGAACTTGAGGGCCGCGGTCATGAAGTTTACGTCTTCCACCCCGACTGCGGTAAAAACCATGCATTTCATCGTCATACGAGTGCTCCTACAACAAATACAACTGCGGAGACTTCAAGACCCACGACGAAGCCCAGAAGGTTTTCACCGCCTGTGGAGGACCTCAAAGCGATGTCCACCGCCTCGACGGAGACAACGATGGCATAGCCTGTGAGAGCTTACCCTGATATTATCCTCCACAGAATGGGTTATCAAGTAAAAAATGACGTCTGAGAAAAGGTTCCTTATAATACCTGTGTTACTATTTCATTTTGTCGCATCATGGACGTTTCCGAATCCCTTTCCGCCATCAAGGAATCCCAAGAGAAGCTGAACGCCTTCATCGCCGTCGATGAAGAGGGCGTGGCCTGGAAGAAGGCGGCCAAAGACGGCCCGCTCGCGGCCAAGACCCTCGCCGTCAAATCAAACATCTGCGTTGACGGATTGCTCACCAGCGGCGCAAGCAAGACCCTCGAAGACTACATCGCCCCCTACGACGCCACCGTGACGTCACTGATCAAGGCGGCCGGCGGCGACATCGTCGGCATGGCCAACTGCGACGAATTCGCCTGCGGCAGCTCCGGGGAAACCTCCTTTTACGGCCCCGCCGGCAACCCCGCCGCCCCGGGGCGCATCCCCGGCGGCAGCTCGAGCGGCTCGGCGGCCGCGGTCGCAGCCGGCCTCGTCGACCTCGCCCTCGGCAGCGACACCGGCGGCTCCATCAGAAACCCCGCGAGCCACTGCGGCGTCGTCGGCATGAAGCCGACCTACGGGCTCGTATCCCGCTACGGCCTCGTCGACCTCGCCATGAGCCTCGACCAGATAGGGCCCCTCGCGCGCACCGTCGAGGATGCCGCCCTGCTGCTCGAAGTCATCTGCGGCCACGACCCCCGCGATCAAACCTCGCTTTCCATCGAGGCGAAAGACACCCGATTCCACCAACACCTCAACCCCTCACTCAAAGACGTCAAAGTCGGCGTTGCCAGGGAATTCACGACGTTGATAGAGGACAAGGGGATAGGCAAGGTCATCGACAAAGCTATCGACACGCTCTCATCCGCAGGCGCCGACATCGTCGACGTCGAGCTTCCCAGCCTCGACATAGCACTGCCCACCTACTACCTCAACGTCTACGTCGAATTCTTCTCGGCGACGCGCAAATACGACGGGCGCCGCTACGGCCACAAAATAGAAGACGTGTGCGGAGAAGAAGTGCTCAGGCGAATCCTCCTCGGAAGATACATCAGCCAAAAGGAATTCACCGGCAAATACTACAAGAAAGGGCTCCAGGCGCGAAGCGTCATCCGAAAAGAACTCCTCGCCGCCCTCGACGGCGTCGACGTCCTCGCCGGCCCCACCGTCCCCAAGCTTCCCCACGAACTGGGCACCGACATCACCGACCCCCGCGTCATGTACGCCTACGACATCTTCACGGTCCCCGTCAACCTCGCCGGCGTCCCCGCGGGCGTCGTCCCCGCAGGGAAGGTCGAAGGCGTCCCCACCGGCCTGCAGGTCATCGGCAAGCCCCTCGAAGACCAGCGCGTCCTCGACGTCATGGCCGGCTTCGAACAGGCAACTACCTGAAAAAAATGGTCCTCGAATCCGTCGTCGTTCCCGAGGAATGGGAAAAGCATCCCGGCCGGATGTTCTTCATAGGCTTCGCCTACGCGAGCATAGGCCTGTTCTTCGGCATCCTCGTCTTCGGGGCGCAGGCTTCGCTTGCCGCCGTCTTTCTTGCCGCCATGCCACTCATCGTCATCATGTATCGGGCCATCGTCCTCGAGGAGCGAAACGACCTCGTCTGCGACACCCCCGACCTCTGGTGCCTGTGGCGCAACCACGGCTGCATATTGAGCTTCTTCATGTACCTCTTTCTGGGCCTCGTCGTCGCCTACAGCTTCTGGTTCACCGTGCTTCCCTCGCCCACGGCCAGCCAAGCCTTCGGAGTTCAGCTTGCCACTATCCAAGCCGTCAACGCCCCCACGGGCGCAGCCGTCGGGGGCGACGCCATCGACCTCGTAGGCATCTGGGGCAACAACCTGCGCGTCCTCGCCTTCGCCATCCTCTTCAGCTTCCTCTACGGCGCCGGCGCCATCTTCATATTGACGTGGAACGCGTCCGTCATCGGCGTCGCCATCGGGTCAGTGGGCCGCAACGTCCTCGAGAAGAGCGTCGGCTCCACCAACCTCTTCTACCACTACTTCAGCACGTATTCGGTGAGCTTCAGCTACGTCATCCACGGCCTGCCAGAGATTGCCGGCTACTTTATGGGCGCACTCGCAGGCGGTATCATATCGGTGGCCGTCGTCAACCACGACTATGCGAGCCCGCAATTCAAGAAAATCCTCGCCGACGCCGCCGAACTCCTGCTCTTTTCGGTGGCGCTCTTAGTAGTCGCGGGCCTGCTGGAAGTCTATGTGACGCCGCTCTTCTACTGACGAGCCCCGTTCAAGGCTTGGCGATGCCGAAATACGCTGCATAGGATGTCGCAGCCATGACGGCAGTCACGAACAGCACGGCCAGGGCGCCGCCACCGTTGGCGGGTGTGGCGATGACGCGGCCGGTGATGGTGGGGACGGC